>CALBXO010000803.1 GCA_937890335.1 uncultured Pseudomonadota bacterium
CCACCCTCCTCGTACTGTTTTCCGACCATGAACCCGGTGGTGTTCTGCAGGAAGAGCAGCGGTGTGTTCGACTGGTTGCACAGCGCGATGAACTGCGCGCCCTTGTTCGCGGATTCGCTGAACAGCACGCCATTGTTTGCGAGTATCCCCACGGGAAAACCATGGATACGCGAAAACCCGCACACCAAGGTACCGCCGTAGAGCGGCTTGAACTCCGCAAACCTCGAGCCGTCGACCACCCGCGCGATCACCTCGCGGGCATCAAACGGGACCTTCGTGTCCGGCGACGCGATGCCGAGGAGCTCCTCGGCGCTGTACAGCGGCTCATCCACCGTCGCGGGCACATCCATGGCAGGTCCCGGTGCCAGTTGGGAGACGATCATCCTGGCCAGGCGAAGCCCGTCCACCTCGTCCTGCGCCAGGTAGTCGCTCACGCCCGAGATCCGGCTGTGCATGTCGGCGCCGCCCAGCTCCTCGTGGTCCGACTCCTCCCCGGTCGCCATCTTCACCAGCGGTGGACCGGCCAGGTACACGGCCGCCTGCTCTTTGACCATCACGACGTAGTCGCTCATGCCCGGAATGTAGGCGCCGCCCGCCGTGGAGCTCCCAAAGACCACGCAGACGGACGGCATGCCGTTCTTGCTGCGCTGCGTGATGCCCTTGAAGCTCGCGCCACCGGGCACAAAGATCTCCGACTGGTTCGGCAAGTCGGCCCCCGCGGACTCAATCAGGCTCACGCTGGGCAGACAATTCTCCACCCCCACCTGACCGATCCGCAGCGACTTCTTGAGGCCCCATTCGCTGATTGCGCCCCCCTTGACGGTGGCTTCGCTTGCGGTGATGAGGCATTCCCGACCGCTGACCAACCCAATCCCGCCGACGACGCCAGCGCCCGGCGTGACCTTGCCCATCCCTGCCAGGGGGCACAGCTCAAGGAAGTACGAGTCCCTGTCCAGGAGCGTCTCGATCCGCTCCCGAGGCAGAAGCTTCCCGGCGTCCCGAAAACGAGCGTTGTACTTCTCGCCCCCGCCCGCGGTGGATTTGGCGAGCGCCGTCGCGAGCTTGGTAAGGCTGGCCTGGTTGGCCTCCACATTGGCCTTGTAGACATCCGAGCGCTTGTCGACTCGCGTGGTCAGAACTGGGTAGGGCTGCTCCATGGGCCGGGACGATGCCACGTGCGCCGCACGCGGAGCAAGTCCCCCTTGATCCGGCGGCCGTCGGAATCCACAGTGCGGGCGTGCACCCTACACGCTCCCACAATCTGCTCCTGGTCTTCGCCGCCGTCACCATGGTGAGCGGCTGCTCACATTGCGCCCCGGACTCACCGTCTCCAACGCCGCCGGAGGCGCAGGGCCCTGCCCTGCCCGATGCGTCTGCCACCCTTCCACCGGCGGCGCAGCCGGCCTCGTGCGCCGTATCCAGCGTGACCTCCGCGAAGCCGGCGCACAGGTTTGGACACACGACATCGCGTCTCGGCACACGGTTGCTGACCGTCGGTGGCTACGTAGAGCACGAGGGGGAGCGATGCCTCGTCGCCGCCACGCTGGACAGCGTTCTTCCCGCCGGGACGCTGTCCGAGGGGCGTTGGGGGCACACGGCCACCGCTGTGGAGGGACGCCTCCTCGTCGCCGGCGGGTCACGCGACGATCC
Organism: uncultured Pseudomonadota bacterium; assembly: GCA_937890335.1. Taxonomy (GTDB): domain Bacteria; phylum Myxococcota_A; class Bradymonadia; order Bradymonadales; genus CALBXO01. Next base: position 1,651 of record CALBXO010000803.1, read on the forward strand.
GGAGTTGTCGCCGCCGAGGCTCGCGGCTGCAGGTTGGTACGACGGAAGCTGGGTGCCCGCGCCGCAGCCCGCCGGACGCGCGTGGCACAGCGCCGTTCTGTGGGAGCATTCCGTGGTCCTGGTGGGAGGTCGCGCGGGCGACTCCTCCTCCTCCTCGGTAGAAGCACTGGATCGGGGCGCCGCCGCCTGGGCGGCCTTGCCAGACCTGCCGGTGCCGGCGTTCGGCGCGGCCGTCGCCGCGTTGCCGGCGCAGCTCGTCGTCAGCGGTGGTGCCCAGGGGCACGGCTGCGGCAGCGACTGCGCCAAGGACTGCTACGCAGACGAGGACTGCCGTCGCGCGGCGTTCTGCAACCGAATGAGCTTCTGCCAGTCCGGACAGCCGGGAACCTGGGCACTGACGACCCCCGAGGGCAAATGGGAGCGCTTGCCCGTCACGTCTGGAGCCGGGGCGACCGCCACCGTCAGCGGAGAGTTGATTGTCGTCGCCGGTGGCTACGCCGACGGCGAGGCATCCGGTGAGGTGTGGGGCATTCGTGGGTCCAGCGCGCGAAAGCTCGCCACCATCGTCCCCCGTTTTCATCACACGGCCACGGCCCTGCCCGCGGGGCGCATCGTGTTCGCCGGCGGCGAACTCCTGGCCCCCTGCACGGACCCTGACTGCGATCGCCCAATGCGCGTGGCGACGACGTCCGTGGAGGTCCTGGATGTGGCCACGGGCACCGTGAGCCGCGCGGCCCCATTGCAGTACGCGCGCACCGGCCACACCGCCGCGCTCGACATCGACGGCTCCATCCTGGTAATCGGCGGCACGGACACCGACGGTCGTCCGGCGCCGTCGGAGCGCCTCAAGTTCTGAGTCGCCCCTCGTGCGCGGTTGACGCGCCCGCGCGCGGAGGGCAGGGTACGCGCGTTCTTTAGGAATCCGTGGAGAGGGGTAGCGTCATGAGTGACCTTGAAAAGGCCGTGCTGGCGGCGCGTGACACAAAGGAAGCGGTCGCGCTGCTGCGCAAAACCGGCAAGCACCACGCGGCCACCATCGCCGCGACAATCGAGCGCTTTGCCAACTCCGCGCGCTCCAAAAAGCACATCACGATGCGCGAGATCGAGGCCGTCACCAAGATCAAGGACCCGATCCTGCGCAACCTCGCCATCACCCAAGGCTACCACGATCTCACTCTCGGCATGAACGATGTCCTCGGAACGAGCAGCGTCAGTTGGGTCGGGTTTGCCACGTGGGCGTCCAAGACCGCGGGACGTTTCATCCGGAACGAGGAATTGCCCCAGGCGGTCCGCATGGCGCTGGACCGCGACTACGTCCGCGACAGCTTCGGCGAGCAGATGGTCGGCGTGCTCATCGACTGGGCCAGCGCCGAGACCAACCAGCTCGAGGAGATCTTCGCGCAGTTCTTCGTCGCGACTCTGTCCGACGTGAGCGGCGCCATCGCTTACGGAAACCTCAAGGTCTTTGCCGAGCTTGCGCCGCTGTTCAGCCGTGCGATCCGGACGTTCCAAAAGGACAAGACCTACCGCCAGAAGACCATCGACAATTTCTGCAGCCACCTGCGCCCCGGCGAAACGCAGCGCGACGGCGAAGGTGGCCAGGACCTGCTCAAGCGGGCGTTCACGGCCTACTACGAGGCGCGGTTTGAAGAGAACGAGGACGCCAAGGCGGAGCTGATCCTGCTGGCAAATTGCCTCACCGGACTGCACGAGCAGATCCGACTCGATGGCCCCATCGATGACAGCCTCTCGGCGCCGTTTACCAGCCAGGGAGGCGTCTCCAAGCTTCTGGCGGACGAGCTCAAGGCCATCCTGCCGAGTTTCCTGGACCCCCTCGTCGACGTGGCCATCAACTTCATACTCGCCACATCCATCGACGAGAAGTTTGAGAAGTGGTGGCTCAAGGCGGCCACCGAATTCATGATGACCCTCGCCGTGCCCGGAGACCTCCTTCGGCTCGGCGCCGACGTTCCCAGCTGGCCGGATGGCAAGGCCTTCCCGGACACGCTGGCGACGATCGAGAATCCACAGCTGCGTCGCGTGCTGAGCCAGTACGACGACAACGTCAACTCGGTTCGGGGCAGCGCCCGCGGTCACTGGGACGTTCTCAGCGACCGCATGAACTACATCATCGACCTGTTCCGGACGAATCAGCAGAACGCCACCATGTGGCTGCCCGCGTTTTCAGACGTTCAGGCGGAGAGCATTTACGCCGGGCACGTGCCCGCAGGAGAACTCTAGATGCCCGAATTCATCTACTCGATGAAGGGTCTCAAGAAGGTGACCCCCGATGGCCGCAAGATCCTCGACGGGATCTGGCTGAGCTATTTCTGGGGCGCCAAGATCGGGGTAATCGGCCCCAATGGTTCCGGAAAGTCGACCCTGATGCGCATCATGGCCGACCTGGACGACGAGTACGACGGCGAGACCTGGCGCGACCCCGCCATCAAGGTTGGCTACCTGCCACAGGAGCCCGAGCTCGACCCAACACTCAGCGTCCGCGGCAACATCGAGCTGGGCCTGTCCCACATCCGCAACCTGATGACCCGCTTTGACGAGGTCAACAACGCCTTCGGCGACCCCGACGCGGACTTCGACGCGCTCATCGCCGAGCAGGGCGATCTGCAAGACAAGATCGACGCCGTGGACGGTTGGGAGCTCGACCGCATGGTCGACGTCGCCATGGACGCGCTGCGCGTCCCGGATGCGGACGCCGACGTGACCGTACTCAGTGGCGGTGAACGCCGCCGGGTGGCGCTGTGCCGGCTGCTGCTCGAAAAGCCGGACCTGCTGCTGCTCGATGAGCCCACCAACCACCTCGACGCCGAGACCGTCAGCTGGCTCGAGCGCACACTGCGCGACTACGAGGGGACGGTCATCATCGTCACCCACGACCGCTACTTCCTCGACAACGTGACCAAGTGGATCCTGGAGCTCGAGGGCGGCAAGGGCATCCCCTTTGAGGGCAATTACTCCGAGTGGTTGCAGCAGAAGCTCAAGGCCATGAGCAAGAAGGGCAAGGGCGACTCCGCCCGGTCCAAGGCGCTCAAGAGCGAGCTCGACTGGGTGGGACTCGCCTCCAAGGCGCGCTACGAGCGCAATGAGTCGCGCCTGCGCGAGTACGACCAGCTGCTGGCGCGAAGCCAGGACGACAACAGCGGCAAGTACGAGATCGCCATCCCGCCCGGCCCGCGGCTGGGGGACATCGTCGTCAAGGTCGACGACCTGTCCAAGGGCTTCGGTGATCGTCTGCTCGTCGAGAACATGACGTTCGACCTGCCCCGCGGTGGCATCGTCGGCATTATCGGCCCCAACGGCGCCGGTAAGACGACGCTGTTCAAGATGATCCTGGGTTCCGAGCAGCCCAACTCCGGCACCATCACCGTGGGAGAGACGGTGCGCGCGGCGAGCGTAGAGCAGCTGCGCGACTCGCTGGATCCCAAGAAGAGCGTCTGGGAGAACATCTCCAACGGCTCCGACATCCTCGAGATCGGCGGGCGCAAGTTCAACTCGCGCGCTTGGGTCTCGGCGTTTGGGTTCAAGGGCGCGCTGCAACAGCAGCCGGTGGGCACGCTCTCCGGTGGTGAGCGCAACCGTGCCTACCTGGCGCAGGTCCTGCGGCACGGCGGCAACCTGCTGCTGCTCGATGAGCCCACCAACGACCTCGATGTGGCCACGCTGCGCGCGCTGGAGGAGGCCCTGTCCGACTTCCCTGGCTGCGCGGTCATCATCAGCCACGATCGCTGGTTCCTGGATCGCGTCGCGACGCACATCCTCGCGTTCGAGGGCGACTCGCAGGTGGTCTGGTTCAAGGGTAGCTACGCGGACTACGAGCGCGACCGACGCAAGCGGCTCGGCGACGCCGGCCCCACGCGGATCAAGTACAAGCCGCTGCAGCGCTGACCCGACCGCCCCCTGGCCGCGGCGGTCCGTCTGGGCGGCGTCAGCGGGCGTGAGGCGCGAGTCGGTGGGGCCCTGGAGTTGACCTCCCGGAAACCCAGCGGCCCGATTGCTGGCCCGCCGTGGCGGCTCCTGCTACCTTGCCGCCATGCGATTGATCACCATTCTCACCGTCTGCCTGAGCCTGCTTGCCTGCAATGCCCTCGAGGACCTCGACGAGGTCGAGGAGCAGGCGGAGGCCGAACGTGACGGCCAGGGCGAGTGCACGAGCAACGAGCAGTGCGACGACGACGAAGTCTGCATCGACAACTTCTGCCAGAGCGCGCTGTGCCAGCAGTACTGCGACGAGGCCGAGGACAAGTGCAAGGGCCCAAATGCCCTCTACGACGACTACCAAAGCTGTCTGGACACCTGTGAGCAATTCCCCGCCGTGGGCCTTCCCGACGAGCCGACCGGCAACACGGTTCACTGCCGCATCTACCACCTGAGTCTCGCCGCGGCGGTGGACCCGGTCACACATTGTCCCCACGCGGGCGCCGCTGGCGCCATGGTCTGCGTCGGGGCGTCGCCCTGCACGAGCTATTGCGGCTCCATCGTGGAGAACTGCACCGGGGAGGAGCAGGTCTTTGACGACGCCGACGAGTGCCTTGAGGCTTGCTCTGGGTACCCAAAGAACGGCGCGGCGGGGGACGAGACGGGCGACACGCTCCAATGTCGGCAGACGCAGGCGACGGCAGCGGCGACCAATTCGGGAGTGCACTGCCCTGAGGCAAGCCCGGCCAGCACGGTCTGCATGGGCGACCCGCCCCCGCCCGAAGACTGATCGATCGCGCCGTGACCGGAAGCTTCCACATGGGGTGCGCGGTCTGGGGCCACGCGCCCTGGCTCGGTGGCCTCTACCCGTCGGGAACCGCGTCACGCGACTTTCTCAAGACCTACGCCCAACGCCTGACCGCGGTGGAGGGCAACACCACCTTTCATGTTCTGCCCGCCGTGACCAGCGTGCAGCGCTGGGCTTCTCAGCTGCCGGAGGGCTTCCGGTTCCTGCCCAAGATCCACCGCGACATCAGTCATGAAGGGCCGCTGGTGGGCAAGACGGTGCTCGCCGCGCAGTTTCGCCAATTGATGGCGCCCCTCGGGACCCGCGGCGGGCCGTTTTTTCTCCAGCTTCCTCCGAGCTACGGGCCCAACCGACTCGCCGACCTGGCGGCGTTCCTCGTGCGGTGGCCGACCGAGACGCCGCTGGCGGTGGAGGTGCGCGACCTGGCGTGGTTTCGACGCAAGACGCTGGCGCAGCTCGACGCGCTCCTGTCGAGCCTTGGGATGGCGCGGGTGCTGCTGGACACGACCCCCTGCTACGACGCCCCAGACCTCCCCATGCGCCTGACCCAGAACAGCAAACCGGACCTTCCGGTGGCAGCGCACGTCACCTGTGGGTTCACGATGGTCCGCTACATCGGACATCCCCGGCTGGATCTCAATGAGCCCTACCTGAGGCAGTGGGCGTCGCGCGTCGACGGCTGGATTCGCGCCGGCATCGACGTGTACTTCCTGGTGCACTGCCCCGTGGAGGATCATTCTCCCGGCATGGTTCGGCGGTTCCAACAGCTGTTGCTTGAACGCGGCGCCCCCGTACCACCATTGCCCTGGGACACAGCGCCGGGCCAACTGCCCCTGTTGTAGCCCGAGCACGGTCGATCCCGAGCGTTTGGGGTTGCACTCCCGGACCCACCCGGGCAACCTACGTGCGTGTCCCGCACTCGTGGAAAATCAGGTGAAGCGGCTGCAGCCGCCTTCCTGGCGCGTCTGGCCGCTGGGGAGCGCGTGTTCTCCGGTTTGGACCTCACCGACGCGGATCTGACCGGCGCCGACATGCGCCACGTCTGGATCGTCGACTCGATCCTCGTGGGCGCATGCCTCGATGGCGCCTGTCTGGACGGCGCAAGCTTGCTCAAGTCCCGGCTGGCCCGCGCGTCCCTCCAGGGTGCCACCGGCCACAGAATCACCTTCAAGAAGGTGAACTTCAGCGGCGCCAACCTCAGCGGCGGAAGCTTCCCGCGAGCAATGATGAACGAGGCCGACGCCATGGGTGCCAAGTTCGTTGGCACGGACCTCAGCGGCGCGGATTTGAGCTATCTCCACGCGCACGAGGCGTACTTCGACGAGGCCAACCTCACCGGCGCCAACCTCTTCCACGGGGGCCTGGTCGGCGCGTCCCTGCGCGGCGCCAACTTCCACAAGGCAGACCTGTCCAGGGCGCGGCTGACTGGCGCGGATTGCAGGGGCGCCAACTTCACGGAGTCCGGTTTCGGGCAGGCCCTGCTGGACCGCGTGGACATGTCGCAGGCCGATTTGACGCGGGCCTTCGTCGTGGATGCGGTCCTGTCCGGAGCAAACCTGGAGGAGGCCAAACTGATCGACGCGAACCTCTGCCAGTCCGACCTGCGCGGCGCGCTCCTCACCGGTGCGGATCTGTCGGGCGCCGATCTGTACGGGGCCCAGTTTGAGGCGCCGCAGCTGCTCGGAACCACCCGCGACGAGCGCACGGTCCTGCCCGGTCGGATCATCAAGGTTCTCGAAGGCGGGGACGACGGCTACCGGCCACCGCCCACGCCGGAGTCGTTGCTCGAACGCTACGCACAGGGCGAGCGAGAGTTTCGCCGGGTGGATCTCCCCCGCGCCAATTTTGTGGGCGTCGTGCTGGTGCGTGCACAACTGCCCGGAGCAAACCTGGAGCGCGCCCGATTTGGACGGGCCAATCTTCGCGGGGCCGGACTCCAGGGTGCCACATTGACCCGCGCCAACCTGATCTGCTCCGACCTCAACCTGGCCAACCTGGAGCGCGCGGATCTGCGCCGCGCCAACCTCCATATGGCGACGTTGTGCCAGACCAATCTCCGCGGCGCGAACCTGCGCGGCGCCAGCCTTACCCAGGCAACCCTGATCGATGTGCAGCTCGACGGAGCGGAGTACGATGACGAAACCCGCTGGCCGGATGGCTTCACGCCCCCTTCTTGAGTTTGGCACGCTGGCTCTGGCCGCAGCGCTTGTCGCCTGTCACGCGCCGCGACAGACCGAGACGCAGCTCCCCACCAGCGCTCCGCAGCTCACGCTGGAGCGCATCCACCAGGGCGAACCCCTCTGGGGGCGCAGTCCGCGCGGGGCCGAGTTTTCGCCGGACGGCAGCCGCCTGACCTTTCTGCGGGGCAGCGTCGGAGACGCGAACGTGCTCGACCTGTGGGGCCTGGATCTCACCCAGCCGGCGCCAGCGCCGCAGCTGCTGGTGGCCGCCAGCAGCCTGGTGGACCCAGACAACGTCAAACTCTCCGAAGAGGAGCGCATGGCGCTCGAGCGCAAGCGCATGGGTGGGCGCGGGATCACGTCCTACCACTGGTGTGGAAACCAGGGGAAGCGCCTGCTCTTTCCCCTCGGCGGCCACCTCTACGTGTACGACATTCCCAGCGCCGCGCTCACCAAGGTCACCGCCGTGGAGGCCCCCCGTCTGGACCCGCGGTGCTCGCCCCTGGGCACGTTCGTGAGCTGGATCGAGGGCGGCAACGTCCACGTCGCCAAGACCGACGGCACCGGCGCCATGACCGTCACCACGGAGGCGACGGAGACGCGAAAGTTCGGCGTGGCCGAGTTTGTGGCGCAGGAAGAGATGGGCC
>CALBXO010000804.1 GCA_937890335.1 uncultured Pseudomonadota bacterium
GGGCAGCGCGTGTGGAACGTGCAGCCGCTCGGCGGGTTGATGGGGGAGGGGACGTCGCCCTCGAGCACCATGCGCTTGCGCGTGCGCTCCACCTTTGGGTCCGGGATGGGCACCGCGGAGATGAGCGCCTGTGTGTACGGGTGCTTCGGGTCGTTGTAGAGCGTCTCCGAGTCCGCCAGCTCCGCCATGCGCCCGAGGTACATAACGGCGACGCGGTCGGAGATGTGGCGCACCGCGCTCAGATCGTGCGCGATGAAGAGATACGTGAGGCCGAACTCCTTCTGGAGGTCGTCCATCAGGTTCATGATCTGCGCTTGAATGGACACATCGAGGGCTGAGATGGGCTCGTCGCACACGATGAACTCGGGTTCCGTCGCCAGCGCCCTCGCGATCCCGATGCGCTGCCGCTGCCCCCCGGAGAACTCGTGCGGGTACCGGCGCACGTAGCGCGGGTCGAGCCCGACGGTCTGCATGAGCTGCTGAACGCGGTCGAGCGTCGCCTCCTTGCCGGCGACCAGTTTGTGCGTCCGGATCGGCTCCGCGATGATGTCGGCGACGGTCATACGCGGGTTCAAGCTCGCGTACGGGTCCTGGAAGATCATCTGCATGCGCTTTCGGGTCGCGTGCAGATCCCCCGCGGACATCGTCACCAGGCTCTTGCCGTCGAACGACACGTCGCCCGCCGTCGGCTTGTACAGCTGGAGGATCGCGCGGCCGGTGGTGGATTTACCGCAGCCGGATTCCCCCACGAGCCCGAGCGTCTCGCCCTTGTGCACATCAAAGGTGAGGCCGTCCACCGCCTTGACGGCGGAGACCTGTCGGCGCAGCAGCGTTCCCTTGTAGATCGGGAAGTGCATCTTGAGGCCGCGCACCTCCACCAGAGCTTTGGAGCTGGCATCGGTCATGACATGGCCTCCGCCTTCGTGCGCGCCGCCTGGTCACGCTCTTCCTGGGACATTGCGCGCACGTCGTCGGCGCGCCAGCAGAACACCTCGTGGCCGGGCCCATACGCCTTGGCGTCCGGAAAGGATTCGGTGCACTTGTCCACCGCGAACGGGCAGCGCGCCGAGAACGGACAGCCGGGCAGAGGTTTGGCCGTGTTGGGGGGCAGTCCCGGAATCGGCACGAGCCTGCCTCCCGCTGCGCCCTGATCCAGGCGGGGCACGCTGCGCAGCAGACCGATGGTGTAGGGGTGCGACGGGTTCTCAAACAGCGTGATGGCGTCGGCGCGCTCCATCACACGGCCCGCGTACATGACCAGGATCTTGTCGCTGAGACCCGCCACCACACCGAGGTCGTGCGTGATGAGGATGACGGAGGTGCCGAGATCGTCGCGAAGCGCCCGAATCAGGTCCAGTATCTGTGCCTGGATCGTCACGTCGAGCGCGGTGGTGGGCTCGTCCGCAATCAGGAGCTCGGGGTTGCACAGCAGCGCCATTGCGATCATCACGCGCTGCCGCATCCCGCCGGAGAACTGGTGCGGATACTGGTCGTACCGGCCCTCCGGGTCCGGAATGCCGACCTTGCGCATCATGTCGATGCCCTTTCCGCGCCGCTCCGCCTGGCTCAGGTCGGTATGAATCTCCAGGACCTCTTCGAGCTGTTTGCTGACCCGCAGGAAGGGGTTCAGGCTCGTCATCGGGTCTTGGAAGATCATCGAGATCTTGTTGCCGCGAATCTTCCGGAGCTCGTTGTCCGACAAGGTCAGCAGATCCTTGTCCCCAAACCGCGCCTGTCCGCCGGCGATGTAGCCGGGGGGCATCGGGACCAGCCCCATCATGGCGAGCTGGGTGACGGACTTGCCGCTCCCGGACTCCCCGACGACACCGAGGATCTCGCCCTTGTTGAGGGTGAACGAGACGCCGTCCACGGCGCGAACGACGCCCTCGTCGGTCTTGAAGTAGCACTTGAGGCCATCGACCTCGAGCACTCGCTGTGCCGAGTCCGTCATGGCGTCAGTCCTTCTTGAGCTGCGGGTCAAGGGCGTCGCGCAGCCCATCGCCGAGGAAGTTGAGGCTCAGCAGCGTGATGGCCAGAGCGAGACTGGGGTACAGGATGAGCCACGGGAACTCCTCCATGTACTGCCGACCCTCGCTGGCCAGCGACCCCCACGACGCAGCCGGCGGCTGTACGCCAAGGCCGAGGAAGCTCAGGAACGCCTCCTCGAGCATGACCGCGGGGACCGTCAGCGTAGAGTACACGATGATGGGTCCCAGCGCGTTGGGGATGAGGTGCCGCAGGATGATGAGGGGCTTGCTGACGCCGATGGCCTCGGCCGCCTCCACAAACTCGCGGTTCTTCAGCGAGATGACCTGACCGCGCACAATGCGGCTCATGGTCAGCCACTGCACTGCGCCGAGCGCGATGAAGAGCAGGTAGATCTCTTTGCCGAGCACGACCATCAACAAGATGACGATGAACATGAACGGAAGCCCGTACATCACGTCGACAAAGCGCATCATCAGGTTGTCCACGCGCCCACCGAGGAACCCAGCGGTAGCGCCCCAGGTGACGCCGATCACGAACGAGACGAACGTGGCGAGCAGTCCTACGGCCAGCGAGATGCGCCCACCGTAGATGAGCCGTGTGAGCAGGTCGCGGCCAAGATTGTCACAGCCCAAAAGATGGGTGTGGGGCTCAGGGACGCCGACAAACTCGCCCTGCGTCAGCTTGCGGTCGCCGTCCTTGTCGTACTCACGCACAAAGACGTCCGCCTCTTCGTACGGAAAGACGTCCGTGAACTGCTGGGTCTCGTGAATCTGGACCTTGCCATCCGGCGGCCCGACGCCATCCGGCCCGGAGACGTCGAGAGTCTTGGTGGTGGTGGGGACGAAGTACTTGCCCTCCACACCGACGAGCCCGTGGGGCGCGCTCTTGAACTCCTCCTCAGACAGCTCTCCGTCCGCGTCCTTGTCCAGCACGCCAAACTCGACGCGGCGCAGCGCCAACGACAGCTCTTTGGAGGTCAGGAGCTGGTCCTTGTCCGTGTCCACGAACTCGAACCCATACTCGGACGGGCTGAAATACGTCTTGTGTACCGAGGGCACGCTGCGGGCGCCCGGCGGCTTGGTTACGTAGACGTTGCGGGTCTCCTCCTGCGTGAAGTGCGTCAGGTGCGCAGACACCAGGTCCGCGCTGGCCGCAGTCCCCGCCATCAACACGACGATGACTCCCCCGACGACCGCGGCCCGATTCTTGAGGAGGCGCCGGAACGCGTCCGCCCACAGGCTGGTGCCCTTGACCAGCGTCGGCTCAGTCATAGCTCACCCGCGGGTCGAGGTAGGTGTAGAGGATGTCCACGGCAAGGTTGAGCACCACCAGCAGCGACGAGTAGAGGATGATGACGCCGAGCACGAGGTTGTAGTCACGCGCGAGGGCTGCCCGCACAAAGTGACCGCCGATGCCCGGCAGGGTGAAAATCTCCTCGATGACGACCGAACCGGTCATCATCGCGGCGAAGGCCGGCCCGAGGTACGAGACCACGGGGAGCAGGGCGCCCTTGAGCGCATGCCGGGATACGACCAGCCGTTCGACAAGCCCCTTGGCCCGCGCCGTGCGAATGTAGTCCTGCCGAATCACTTCCAGCATTCCGCTGCGGGTCAGCCGCGCGACGTACGCCGCGTAGTACAAACCCAGGCTGAGCGAAGGCAGCACGCTGTCGGGCCAGAGCTCCCAGCCGCTGGACGTGAACCAACGCAGGTAGAACGCAAAAATCAGGATGAGGATCGGGCCCAGCACAAACGACGGCATGCTCACGCCCACCATCGCCCCGCCCATGGCCGTAAAATCCTGCCACTTGTTCTGCTTGAGTCCCGCCAGGAGTCCCGCGGGGACACCAATGAGCAGCGCCACGAGCAATGCCTGAAGCCCGAGCACCAGGGAGTAGGGAATGCTCGCGGACAGGATCTCGCTGACGCTCCTGTCCTGGCTCATG
>CALBXO010000805.1 GCA_937890335.1 uncultured Pseudomonadota bacterium
TCACGCCGGTGTACGCGGTGAGGTTGTGGTGCTTGCAGATGGCGACGTTGATGAATTTGTCGGCCGTCAGCAGCGGCGTGTACACGGGCCAACGTTTGAGCAGCCGGCCATCGATCGCCATGTCTCGGAAGCGGTCCTGCCGAGGCAGCACGACGCGCGCTTTGGCGTTGTAGGCGGCCAGGCCGATGCCCGATTTATTGTAGGCGCGGTTGGCGTCGTTACAGCTGGCGTCGGTGACCAGGACCTGGGAGGCGCCGGCCTTGTAGCAGAGCTCGACGAGCGCCGCGACGAGCTCCGGGTTGGTGTTGGCCGCGTGCTTGGGGACCCGATCCCAGCCGATGTTGGGCTTGATGGCGACGGTGTCGCCGCGCTCGATGAAGCGCGACATCCCGCCGAGCAGCTCCACGGCGCGCGAGGCGGTCTGGAATGGGTCGCTCCCGCCGATGTTGACGACCTCGGGGTAGCGCGTGTCGTCGGGCACGGAGTAGTTGCGGACGATGCCGACTTCCTTGGTCTTCTCCAGGCGGCTCTCGCGATCGTACAACCACCAAGAGCCGGCCCCAAAGAAGCTGGCGCCGACGAGGCCGGTGGCTCCAATGCGCAGCACATCCCGACGGTCCGGTTCGGAACCGCGGTAGTCCGCGTTGGAGATTTCACCTGCCTTTGCCATCTGAACCCCCTGCGCTGCTACAGCTTGCTGCCCAGCGCCATGGTCATGCTCTTCGCCGTCGCGTCGTCCTGAAAGTCGCGCCCACCGGCGAGCACCTTTCCCTTGAAGACAACGCTGTGCGTCCCGTATCCGTCTGAATAGATGAAAGCACCGTCTCCGACTCCGTCCAGGGAAACGACGCTCTTTTTGTCTTTGGCCGCTGCGGTCACGGTCGCGCGGAACTTGTCGAACATCGCCTTGGCGTCACCGCCCTTGGGCTCCATGGCGAAGAGCGTCACCGCGGAACCCTCGGCGGCGTACTTGTCTCCCGGCGGGCGGTACGTGTGGAGATAGACGTTGTTGAGCCCCTGGATGCCGTATTGATCCCGCGGGCTCCAGCCACCGCCGCCGGGCACGCGGTGTTCTTCCGGGAACCGTGCGAAGAACGCAGGCATCGTCGCCGCGTCGGGGATGGCCTTGTCCACCTTCTCGGCAAAGAAGGCGATGGCCTCCAGCGCAGCCTTGGTGTTGTCAAAAGCGCCGACTTTCACGAGCTTCCTGCCTTTCCAGAAGATGAGGTCCCCGTCCCGCAGACACCAGTTGGTGCGTGTCTCGGACTCCTTGCAACCACTGCGCTCCAGGGCGAATTTCCCAAATGCGCTCAGCTCGGGACCAAATTCGTACACCTCGACGTTGATCTCGTCGGTGTAGTCGCCGCTGCGCGCCTTGTAGACGGCCTTCGCCATCTGTGTGACGCCGAAGGCGATGTAGCTTTCGGAGCCGCCGTCGATCACCTCGAAGAGGTTGTCCTTGGTGTAGTACTCAGGTCCCTGCTCCAGCGCGAAGGCTTCACCGAGCGCGTCCTCCTTGACGAGGAATGCGCCGGCGCCTTTGAACTCGGCTTTTCCCGCGGCGGGCTCTTTGTCGCCCGGATCGGCGGCCATTTTGTCCTCAGTGGGGACAAAATCACCTCCGGGTGCGGGCGGCGGTGCGTCGGTCTTGCCGGACTCACATCCGACGGCGACGACAGCGAGTGCAACTACGATGGCAACGAACCTCATTGACTCCTCCATACGGGCGAAATGTTGACATTGGAGGTCCAGATTGTCAATCGCCACCAACCCCGACGGGCACGGGCGCGGTTGACAGTTTTCCCACTCCGGCCTACGCTCGGCCAAACGCGGTGACCCCCATGATTCTCAACCGTCGGTTCGGCGACTACGTTCTCGTTCAGAAAATCGCCACCGGCGGAATGGCGGAGATTTTCCTCGCGCGCAAGTGCGGGCCCGGCGCATTCGAGAAGATCGTCACGATGAAGACGATTCTCGCGGGACGCGCGGAGAACGAACTCTACCAACGCATGTTCCAGAACGAGGCCGAGATCGCGGCCCGTTTCAACCACCCGAACGTCGTCCAGCTCTACGACGTAGTCCAGGTGGGCAGCACCGACGCGATGGTGCTCGAGTACATGCCCGGCCACACCGTGGCCGAGGTCGCCGCCGCCGCCACCGCCAAGGGAGCGCCGCTGACCCGGGACATGGCGGTTTGGATCGTCGCGGCCGCGTGCGAGGGCCTCCACTACGTGCACACGCTGCGCGACTGGGATGGGACCGAGCTGGGTATCGTCCACCGGGACATCTCGCCCGAGAACCTCCAGATCACGTACGACGGGGTCGTGAAGGTCTTTGACTTTGGCATCGCCCACATCAGCCTCCACGAGCAGGACATCGAGCTGCAGGGAGCCATGGCGGGCAAGTACGCCTACATGAGCCCCGAGCAGTGTCGCGGGGACGCGGTGGATGCCCGCGCTGACGTCTGGAGCATGGGCGTCGTGCTCTGGGAGTTGACCACCGGCCAACGGCTGTTCCGGCGCGACGATCCGATCCACATCATCAACGCCGTGATGGAGGACCCGATTCCCCGTCCGGGTGACTCCATCGTCGACTATCCGCGTTTTCTGGAACGGGTCGTGATGAAGGCGCTGGACCGGGACCCGACCCGCCGCCACGCGAGCTGCGCCGAGCTGCGTACAGACCTCACGAAGTTTCTGAAGGTCAACGCGCTCAAGCCCGACAGAGACAAGCTCGCGGCGCTGATGGGCGAGTTGTTCCAAGGAGAGCTCGAGGCGTTTCGAGGGTCCATGCGCGAGGTGCGGCTGCTGCCGATGCCTGCGGCGGCGACGCCCCTGCCGTCGGTCCCCGCGGAAGCGGAGGTCGTCCTCGACGAGGACGACATTCAGCGCTCGATCAACCAGGCGCTCAACGCGGAGAAGGTGCGGGAGGAGAACCACGCCGAGAAGGCCCTGGAGATGTTCAGCTCCAACGGTTTCCCCGCAGTGGAGAGGCCGACAGCGCCGCTGTCCGTGCAGAATTCAGCGGGTTACCCCTCCCTGGCTGCAGGTCCCACGCCGCTGCCGGCGACGCCCACCCCAGCCCCACCCATGCCGATGCCGCACACCGGCGTGCACGGGGCGCCCAGCTCCGGTGCGCGGTGGGTCGTCGTGGTCGGGCTGGTGGGTCTGGTGCTCCTGGTCGGCGCGATCGCGGCGGGAGGTGCCATTTTTCTCACGGCGACGCCCAATGAGACGGCCACTGCCGCCGAACCCGAGGCTTTGCCGACGGCTGGGGCGCTCAGCGTTGGGACCACCCCGCCCGGGGCGACGATCTCGCTGGACGGGCGCGTGATGAGCGTCAAGTCGCCCGCGCAGATTCCGGGCCTCCCCCTTGGCACACCCGTGGTCCTCACCGTGGAGATGGAGGGGTTTGAACCCGTCCAGCGCGAGGTGGAGTTCACCGCCCAGGAAGCGCTCGTGGAGCTCGATCTCAAGCTGGAAAAGGTACAGACGCCGCAGGACTCGGGACCCAGTGGGAGTCTGCAGCTGTCCACCATTCCCGCGGATGTCGTTGTGTACATCGATGGGAAGAAGCGGGCGGAGGAGACACCGGTAACCCTGGACCGGCTCGGCGCTGGTGCCGAGCACGTGCTGCGCATCACCCGCGAGGGCCACCTGGACGAGATCTTCGCGTTCACCGTCGGCGCCGGCGAGCTCAAAGATCTGGAGATCGAGATGCAGCCGGCGGGTGCCTCGGAGATGGGGCGGCTGTCGATCGGTTCAGAGCCTTCGCGCATGCGGGTTGAGATCGACGGCGAATTCGTTGGCCGCAGCGACATCCAGGGCCTCTCGCTGCCCGCGGGCGAGCCCATCGAGGTCGTCGTGACGGACCCCAAATTGGGCCGGTGGGAGCGGCGCGTGGTTCTGCGCGGCGGCACGCACAAGGAGATCAAAGCGTACCTTGGGCTCGCGGCGCGGATGGAGCCCAAAGACACGGAGCCTGAGGCGCCGGAGGACGTGCTCAAGGGCAAGGCCACCCTTACCGTTACCACCAAACCGCCGACCCAGGTGCGCGTGCGCGGCAAGGTGTTGGGGCAGACCCCGATGACGGACCTCGGGCTGCGTCCCGGTGTCGTGACCGTCGCGATGACCAGCGAGGAACCTCGAATCTCCTTCAAGCAGACAGTCACGCTTGAAGCGGGCAAGACCGCGTCGATCGACATGACGATTCCGTCGGGCAAAGTGTCCGTGTCCAGCGAAGAGCCCGCCGAGGTCTACATCGACGGAGCCAAGGTCGGTGACACTCCGCTCAAAGCCACCTCACTCTATTCGGGTACGCACCGGGTTCGCGTGCGGTCCGCCGCGGGCAGCGAGCGCGTGTACGTCCTGCGGATTCGAGGGGGCGAGGACCGCAGCATCGTCGCGCGGTTTGCCAAGCCCGCGGTGGCCAAAGCGGAACCCGTGGAGCCCGCCCCCGAGCCTGAAAAGGCGGTGGAGCCGGTCGCGGAGCAAGCCGCAGAGGCGCCCGGCAAACAGGGCGGGGCCGACAAGTCCGACAAGTCCGACAAGGCCAAAGCCAGCGCAAAGAAGAAGAAGGACGCGCTGGCCAACGAACCTTACCCGCTGCTCAAATAGGCGCGCCCCGTGTCCAGGCAGGCGCCCTGCCCCTCGAGTACCAACGGTTCCCGGTTGGTACCCCCGGCCCAAAAAGTCCTGCCCTGGTCTGCGCTCGCGCCAGCACGCCGTCCGCGCGCTCAGCCCGGTCAGTTGGCATCTCGCGGCGTGTTTGGTAGGGCTACGCGCAGGCGCACGCGCGCCTTTGTCCCAAGCTGCGAGGTAGGCCATGTCTGGACATAGTAAATGGAGCACGATCAAGCATAAGAAGGCTCGCGTGGACGCAGCCCGCGGCAAGCTCTTCAGCAAGCTGATCAAAGAGATCACCGTTGCCGCGCGCGTCGGTGGTGGCGATCCCGACGGGAACCCGCGCCTCCGATTGGCGGTGGACAAGGCCAAGGCCGCCAACCTCCCCAACGACAACCTGGAGCGCGCCATCAAGCGCGGTTCCGGAGAGCTTGAAGGGGTCACGTACGAGGAGCGGACCTACGAGGGCTACGGCCCGGACGGAGTGGCCTTCGTCGTCGAGTGTCTCACCGACAACACCAACCGGACTGTGGCCGAGATTCGCAATATGTTCGGGAAGTGCGGTGGCAACCTCGGCACCGACGGCTCCGTCGCCTGGATGTTCGACCTCAAGGGACAGATCTCGATTCCCGCTGAGGGGGTCGATGAAGATGAACTGATGATGGAGGCACTCGAGGCCGGCGCTGACGACGTGGAAAACGATGGTGATTCGTTCACGATCTCCACCGAGCCCGCGGTGTTCGACGCTGTCGTGGCCGCGCTTGCGTCGGCCGGCTACACCGCGGAATCAGCGGAGGTGACCAAGGTTCCCCAGACCACCAAGGCGGTGGAGGGGGCCAGCGGCAAGCAGGTGGTTCGGCTGTGGGAGATGCTGGAAGACCATGACGACGTGCAGAACGTGCACCACAACCTCGAGTTCGACGCCGCCCTGATGGATGACTGAGCGTGCGTGTCCTTGGCATTGACCCCGGCAGCCGGTTTACGGGCTTCGGGGTTGTCGAGAAGGAGGGCAACCGCCTTCGTCATGTGGCGCACGGCGTGATCGTCGCGCACAGGGGTGACCCGCCGTTCGAAGAGCGACTCCTGCGCATACACCTTGGACTCCAGGAGGTGTTGGCCCTTCACGAACCCACTGTCGTCGCCGTTGAGGGGATCTTCCACTACAAGAACGCCCTGTCTGCGCTCAAACTCGGGCATGCCCGCGGGGTCGCATTGTTGACCGCACGCCTTGCGGGGATGGAAGTCCATGAATACAAGCCCACTGTCGTCAAACAGGCGGTGGTAGGCACCGGCAGGGCCGACAAGCAACAAGTCTCGAAGATGATCTCCCTCTTGTTGGGAATCGTCGAACCGTCTAACGACGACGCTGCCGATGCGCTGGCAGTCGCCATCTGTCATTGCCAGCGCCGACACATCACGCCTCGATGAGGGCACAATGACCGTCCGTGTACGCTTCGCGCCGTCTCCGACCGGCTTTCTCCACCTTGGCGGTGCCCGCACCGCTCTGTTCAACTGGCTCTACGCGCGCCGCCATGGCGGGACGTTCATCCTCCGCATTGAGGACACGGACGTGGAGCGCAACAAGCAGGAGGCCGCGGAGGCCATCCTGGAGGGGATGGCCTGGCTGGGCATGGAGACCGACGAGGGTCCGTTCTGGCAGTCCGACCGTGGTGCCCTCTACCGCGAGAAGATTCAGGAGCTGCTCGCCTCGGGGCACGCCTACAAGTGCTACGCGACCAAGGGCGAGCTCGACCAGATGCGGGAGGAGCTGCAGGCCAAGGGGCTCAAGCCGCTTTACGATCGACGGTGGCGGGATCGCACGGATCATCCGGAGGACACCCCGTTCGTCATTCGTTTCAAGATGCCGATCGACGGCGACCGGACCCTTGCGGATGCGGTGAAGGGCGACGTGACCTTTGCGTACAAGGAGCTGGACGACTGGATCATTGCCCGCAGTGACGGGTCGCCGACGTACAATTTCGTGGTCGTCGTGGACGACATCGACATGCGCATTTCGCACGTGATCCGCGGCGACGACCACCTCACCAACACGTTCAAGCAGGCCCCGCTGTACGAGGCGTTCGGCAAGCCCCTGCCCGTCTTTGGCCACGTGCCCAAGGTGGCTGGGTTGTCCAAGCGGCTCGGCTCGCCGTCGGTGCAGCGATACCGCGACGAGCTGGGTTTCGTCCGCGAGGGCGTCATCAACTATTTGTCGCGCCTTGGCTGGTCGCACGGCGACCAGGAGATCTTCTCCACGGAGGAGCTGGTGGCCGCGTTTGATCTGGAGGGTGTGAGCTCGAGCCCGGGCGCCTTCGACATCGACAAGATGACGTGGGTCAACGAGCACTGGCTGCGCGCGCTGGACCCGGCGGACGTGGCGCAGAGAATTGCGCCGCGCATGGGCATCAAGCCCGACGCACGGCTCGCTGCCATCGTGGAGATCCTGCAGCCCCGAAGCAGCACCCTGGTGGACATGGCGGCCCAGGCCAAGATGTTCTACCGGGATGACATCGAGCTCGACGAGAAGGCGGCCAAGAAGTGGCTGAAGGTCAGCACAGGACCGCATTTTGACGAGCTGATTCCCAAACTCACGGCGCTCGCGTCATGGGACCGGGCCAGCATCGGCGCCGTCTTCGAGGCGTTCTGTGAGGCGCACGAGCTCAAGCTTGGGAAGATCGCGCAGCCCACCCGTGTCGCCGTGACCGGCGGGAGCGTCAGCCCAGGTCTGTTCGAGACCGTGGAGCTGCTCGGCCGCGACGCCTGTCTGCCGCGTCTGGCCGCTGCTCGCGCGTGGATTGCCGCCCGCGAGGCCGCCCAGTAACGGTCGCCGCCCGGGAGGCTGTGGTGCGCTTCGACACAGTGTGAATATCCGCGGCGCGCCTGCGTCCATGGAAGGTGTCAGGGCAGTCAATGAATGATGAGGCGCACCATGTTGTGGACACCGAACGCTCGCTCCCTTCTCCTTTTCGCCGTCACCACGGCGCTGATTTCTGGCCTGGCCGCCACCGCCAGCGCCGAGCACCCATCACTCGACGACAGGTCACTGCAGAACCGAGGGCCGGAAGTGGTCCTGGAGGCGCCGGGCTTGAGCCCCCGCGAGGCGCGAGGACTGCGCGGCGCCGTGCTCGTCGAGCGTGCTGAGCTTCAAGCGGACATCCGGGCGCTGGAGTCCCGGATCCAGACTCTGAGTGACATTTCACTGCAGGCGCGCTCGCCGAGGCTCCGGGACGACCTCTGCCACCAAATCACGGCGATGAAGTCTGACCTTTCCCGCATGAGGGACCGTGTCCGAACCGCGCACCGCGTTGATGTTCGCCTCGAGAGGGGCCGGGCCGACCGCCGGGCGGAACGCCGCGCCGAGCGACGGGTTCGACCGGTGTCGCCGGCCGAATTCCACTCGATCAAGCGGTCCGTGAAGTCGTCGCCCTACTCCAACGACCAGCTGCTGACGCTTACGTCCATCGCGAAGCAGACGCACTTCACGACGGCGCAGGCGCGGGAGCTGGCGTCGATCTTTGTCTACTCGAACCACAGGCTCAACGCCCTGGTGCTGCTGTACCCACAGGTGGTGGACCCGCAGAACTACCACGAGACGTACAGCCTGCTGACCTACTCCAACGACCGCCGCAAATTGATGCAGCGCATTGGGGTCATCTGACGCCCAGTGGCGTGTCGCCGTCGGCGAACGCAACGAGGAGCTCCTCGTCGGTGGTCGCGCCCAGGTCCGTGAGGGCCTGCGGCGACAGGTCCACGATGC
>CALBXO010000806.1 GCA_937890335.1 uncultured Pseudomonadota bacterium
GTCCAATTCCGCGCTCGTGGCGCCCATCGAGATCGGGGATCGCGCGTATGTCGGTGCCGGGTCTACGGTGACTTCCAACATCGAGGCTGGGGCGCTCGCTGTGGCGCGCGGTCGCCAGCGGAACATCCCCGGCTGGGTCGGGCGGGCCTTCCCAAAGAAGAAGTAGTTGTCCTCACACCTGGCATCGAGCTTGCTCTAGCCCCAAGTTGAGGAGACGCGCGTGCCGGAATGGGACGCGCTGGTCGGCCACTCGGGCCGGCAGGTCAGCAGCGTAGAGAACCTGCGTTCACACGGATGTGAACCCCCGAGAGGAAAAGCCCATGTGCGGCATCGTTGGATACATTGGACCCCGTGATTGCGGCCCCTTGCTGCTCGACGGCCTTCGCCGGCTCGAGTACCGCGGTTACGACTCCGCCGGAATCGCCCTGATTGATCAGGGCAAAATCAATGTGCGTCGGGCGGAAGGCAAGCTGCGCAACCTGGAGGCTGCGTTCTACCGCGAGCCCATGCCCGGCAAGGTCGGCATCGGCCACACCCGGTGGGCCACGCACGGCCGGCCGTGCGAAGAGAACGCACACCCGCACCGGGCGGGCTCCGTGGTGGTGGTGCACAACGGCATCATCGAGAATCACCTTGCGCTCAAGAAGGAGCTGCAGAGCCGAGGTCGCGTGTTTGAGAGCGACACGGACACGGAGATCATCGCGCACCTCATCGACGAAGCCCTCGCGGCGCCTCAGGGGGGCGGCCATCCGCTCCACGCTGCGCTGCGAATGGCGCTGGCACGACTGGAAGGGGCCTACGCCATCGTCGCGCTCAGCGAGGAACATCCGGACGTCATCGTCGCCGCCCGCGCCCACTCACCGCTCGTCGTTGGGCTCGCGGACGGCGAGCAGTTTGCCGCAAGCGACGTGCCCGCGGTGATGGAGCACACGCGCAACTTTGTCTTCCTGGACGACGGTGACACCGCCGTCCTGTACGCCGACCGGGTCGACTTCTTTGATGGGGAGGGAGCCGCGGCCGTCCGCGAGCCCAAGCGAATCAATTGGGACCCCGTCTCCGCGGAGAAGCAGGGTTACAAACACTTCATGCTCAAGGAGATCCACGAGCAGCCGGCGCGAATCGCCGACACACTCCGCGGGCGGATCGACCTCGAGAATGGCAATGTGGAGTTGGGCGAGGTGGATCTCCCTGAGGGGTTCATCCGCGATCAGCTCAAGCATGTGCAGGTGGTTGCCTGCGGGACGAGCTACCACTCAGGTCTTGTGGGTCGCTACCTGATGGAATCGCTGGCCCGCGTCCACACAAGCGTGGACCTTGCCAGCGAGTTTCGCTACGCGAGCCCCGTCGTGGACGAGAACACCCTCTGCATCGCCATCAGCCAGTCGGGCGAGACCGCGGACACGCTGGCGGCGCTGCGGGAGGCGCGTCGCAATGGCGCTCGCGTGGTCGCGATCTGCAACGTGATGGAGTCCACCATCGCGCGCGAGTCTGACTTCGTGATCTACACCCACGCCGGCCCTGAAATCGGTGTGGCATCGACCAAGGCGTTCACCACGCAGCTGACCGCGCTGTTTCTGCTGGCGGTGTGGGTCGGGAGGCAGCGCGGGACCATCGACGGCGCCCGGGGCCAGGCCCTGCTCACCGAGGCGCGCCACATCCCGTCGGTGATCGAGGGGCTGGTCTCCAACGACGAGATCTACCTTCAGATCGCCAAGGACTTCTCGCACGCGCGCTCGTTCCTGTTCCTCGGTCGGGGCATCAACTACCCCATCGCGCTGGAGGGGGCGCTCAAGCTCAAGGAGATCAGCTACATCCACGCCGAGGGGTACGCCTCCGGCGAGATGAAGCACGGCCCCATCGCGCTCATCGACGATGACTTCCCCATTGTCGTGGTCGCGCCGCGCAGCAAGACCTACGAAAAGACCTTCTCCAATCTGGAGGAGGTCAAGGCCCGCGGCGGACGCGTCATCGCAGTGGCCACCGAGGGCGACACGGACATTGAGCGCCACGCGGATGTCGTCTTGCGCGTGCCCCACGTCAGCGAGGAGCTGCAGCCCCTGGTGACCGTGATCCCGCTTCAGCTGCTGTCCTACTACATCGCGGACTTCAAGGGCACGGACGTGGACCAGCCGCGCAACCTGGCCAAGAGCGTCACCGTCGAGTAGGAGCAGCCTGCGCGAGGACGCGTCCCCGGCCAGCAGCCGGCGCGGTGATTCCGACCTCGCCCGCAACAGCAGTCTGTGTGGGGCCGGCGAAGCTGGACGCGCTCAGGCGGTCCAGTCCAGGACGACCTTGCCGGACTCCGCCGTGCTCATCAGCTCGAAGGCGCTGGCGAAATCCTCGGCGGGGAACGTGTGGGTGAGCACCGGGCTCAGGTCCAGGCCCGACTCGAGCAGGTTCGCCATCTTGTACCAGGTCTCAAACATCTCGCGCCCGTAGATGCCTTTGAGGGTCAGACCCTTGAAGATGATGTCGTTCCAATCGACTTCGCCGGGGCCGGGCGGGATGCCCAGGATGGACACCCGTCCACCGTGGTTCATCGCGGAGAACATCTGGCGCATGGCGGCGTGGCTGCCGCTCATCTCCAGCCCAATGTCGAAGCCCTCGCGCATGCCGAGGCTCGTCATGACTTCGCGCAGGTCTTCCTTGAGGACGTTGACCACGCGCGTGGCGCCCATCTGCGAGGCGAGCTCCAGGCGGTAGTCGTTGAGGTCCGTGACGACGACGTAGCGGGCGCCGGCGTGCTTGCAGATGGCCGCGCCCATGCATCCGATCGGGCCGGCTCCGGTGATGAGAACGTCCTCGCCGACGAGGTCAAAGCTGAGCGCGGCGTGCACGGCGTTCCCAAACGGGTCCAGGAACGACGCCCAATCGTCGGGGATGCTGTCCGGCAGGACAAAGACGTTGCTCGCCGGGATACTGAGGAACTCGGCGAAGCAGCCCGGCCGGTTGACGCCGACACCGACGGTGTTGCGGCACAGGTGCCTGCGTCCGGCGCGGCAGTTGCGGCAATAGCTGCAGGTCAGGTGTCCCTCGCCCGAGACCCGCTGGCCGACCTCGATGCCGACCACATGGCTGCCCACGGCCTCTATGACGCCCATGAACTCGTGGCCGACAGTCATGGGCACGGGGATGGTGCGCTGCGCCCAGGCGTCCCAGTCCCAGATGTGCAGGTCGGTGCCGCAGACCGAGGTGTGTCCGATTCGGACCAGGACGTCGTTGGGGCCAATCTCGGGGACGGGGACGTCCTCGAGCCACAGCCCCTTCTCTGCCTTTGCTTTGACGAGCGCTCTCACGGGATGACTCCCAGCTCACGGCCCACGGCGCCGAACGCCTCGATGGCCTGGTCGATGTTCTGTGTGCTGTGTCCAGCGGAGATCTGACAGCGGATGTGGGCCTTGCCGCGCGGCACGACCGGGAACGAGAAGCCGATGACGTAGATGCCGCGGGCGAGCAGCTTCTCCGCCATGTCGCTGGCCAGGCGCGCGTCGCCGAGCATCACCGGGATGATGGGGTGCTCGCCCGGCACGAGCGTGAACCCGAGCGCCTCCATACCGTCCCGGAATCGCTGGGAGTTCGCGCGCAGTTTGATGCGCAGGTCATCGCCGTCCTCCAGGAGGTCCAGCACCTTCAGGGAGGTCGCCGCGATCACGGGCGCGAGCGTGTTGGAGAACAGGTAGGGCCGGGAGCGCTGACGCAGCCACTCCACAATCTCCTTCCGGGCGGCCGTGTACCCGCCGCTGGCGCCACCGAGGGCCTTGCCGAGGGTCCCGGTGATGATGTCCACCCGTCCGAGAACGTCGCAATGTTCCGGCGTGCCGCGTCCCTTGTCACCGACGAAGCCCACGGCGTGGGAGTCGTCCACCATGGTCAGCGCACCGTATTTGTCCGCCAGGTCGCAGATGGCGCCCAGGTTGGCGATGATGCCGTCCATGGAGAACACGCCGTCGGTGGCGATGAGCTTGAACCGGCACCCCTGCGCCTCCTGAAGCACGCGCTCCAGGTCCTCCATGTCGTTGTTCTTGAAGACAAAACGCTGCGCCTTGCACAACCGCACCCCATCGATGATGGAGGCGTGGTTGAGGCTGTCGCTGATGATGGCGTCCTCTTTGCCGAGGAGCGTCTCGAACAGCCCGGCGTTGGCGTCAAAGCAGCTCGAGTAGAGGATCGTGTCTTCCGTGTGCAGGAAGGCGCTGAGCCTTCGCTCGAGCTCCTTGTGGACGTCCTGCGTTCCGCAGATGAACCGCACGGAGCTCATCCCGAACCCCTGTTTGGCCAACGCGGCTTGTCCAGCGGCGACGAGCTCGGCGTTGTCGCACAACCCCAGGTAGTTGTTTGCGCAGAAGTTGATCACCTCGCTGCCGCCCTGGACCGTGATGGCGGCCCGCTGCGGGGAGGTGATGATCCTTTCGGCTTTGTAGAGGCCCTGCTCGTGGAGCTTGACCGTCTCTTCTGCCAGGTGATTGAGGAGCGCCGCTCGCGTCATCCGGACCTCGTTTTTGGAGGGTTTGCGGGCGGCATTAGACAGCATCCGTCACCGGGAGGCAACGCGCGCGAGGCTCCCTGACAGGTCCTCTGCGGAGCGGTCAGGGGTTGCGGTGCCGGTCGTCTACGTAGGCCTTGGTGACCTTCTTGAAGACGGCGCCCGCCGCCTTGTCCGTGAGCTTGTCCCCGTCCACGTCGGCGGCCTTGACGCAGTGGGTGGCCCAGCCTCGGTTGGCGATGAGGACGCGCTTGCTGCCGCGGACGATGACAATGGCGCCGTCCCCCAGAAAATCGAGCTTCTTGAGCTTGCGATGGGCGGTCTCGCACTCGAACCGGCGCGTCTTGGAGAACAGGAGGGCACGGATCTCAGCGGCCTGCTCGGGCGTCATGTTCGCGCGGCTCGTGTCGCTGCACTCCTGCGCGGCGGCGTGGTCGATGAGCGCACCAATGAAGGGGTC
>CALBXO010000807.1 GCA_937890335.1 uncultured Pseudomonadota bacterium
GTCGTGGACGAACACGGAAACCCGACCAACGCACGCGCCGAGTTCTCCGTCGTAGCCGGTGGCGGCTCCATCTCGCCCCAGGGCGTGTTTACGGCCCGCGGGGACGCCGGCCTCTACGACCGCACAGTGCGCGCCGCCTTTGGCGAGTCCGAGGTCTTTGCCGACATCGCCATCACCGCCGCCCTTCCCGACCGGATTGTCATCAACCCGCCAGTGGTTGCAGCGCGGATCGACGAGGCCGTGGCGTTTTCAGCGGTGATCTACGACGAGTTCGGCGGCATCATCGACGCGCCCGTCGCCTGGACCGTGGACCCCGACAGCGGCGCCTCGATCGACCGCAACGGCACCCTGACCCTGGGGTGCAGCGTAACGCCCGGGTCCCACGAAGGGCTCGTGAGGGCGCAGGCCGGCGAGGCCAACGCCGAAGCCGATGTGCAAGTGACCGCCGGCGCGACGACCTTCGTCGCAATGGGGGCTCCCTCGGTCAGCGTCGAGCTCCTGGGCCAGGCCACATTGACGGCAACGCCCCAGGATTCGTGTGGGAACACCACCAACGAGGGCCTTGCGTGGACGCTTCAGGGCGGTGGCGCCACTCTGTCCCCCAACGGCGTGTTCACAGCGGGCACGGTGGCCGGGCAGTTCATCGTCCAGGCCGCGGTAGGCGAGATTCTCGGGCAGACCATTGTCGATGTGTTACCTGGCGAGGCCCGCACCGTGGTGGTCTCCCCGGCCGAGGCCGAGCTCGTCGTGGGCGAGTCGTTGACCTTCACCGTGGAAGCGACAGACCGGTACGACAACACATGGTTCCCGGACGACGCGACGTGGGAAGTCCGGGACGAGGCTGGATTCATCGATGACAACGGGAACTTCACCGCCGGCGAGTCAGCCGGGCGCTACGTGCAGGGAATCACGGCGGTGGTGGACGACCGCCGTGGCAACGCGACCGTGGTGGTGACACCGGACGAACCCGCCGCCGTGCTGATTGCGCCCGACGCGCCGTCGGTGTTCGCCGGGCAGAGACTGACCTTCGACGGCACGGTGACGGACCGCTACGGCAATCCGATTGAAGGCGCCGACCTGACCTGGTCCTGCCACCCGGACATCGGGAGCTGCGACGCGGAAGGTCAACTCACCGCCGGCAAGAAACTCGGGACCTTCAGCGACGCGGTGACGGCGAGCCACGTGGGCATCTCCGCCTCCACCGATGTCACCGTCGTCGCGGGCGACCCTGCGGTCATCGACGTAACCCCGGCCTCGGCCACGGCTCCAGTGGGAGGCAGCGCGACGTACGCGGCGCTCGTGTTTGACGCGGCTGACGCGCCCGTGGATGACGCGGCCGTGAGCTGGACGATTGACGCCGCGGCCGGCACGATCAGCGCCTCCGGCGTGGTCACCGTCGGCACCAAGCCCGGCACCTACACGGTCACCGCCGCCATCGGCCGCGTGACCGGCACCGCCGAACTCGTCGTGCCGGTCGACTTCGACGAGGACGGCGTCGACGACACCGTCGAGCTCGATCTCGGCCTCGACCCGACGGACCCGAGCGACGTCGACGCAGACCCGGACGGGGACGGCAGCTCCATCCGGGACGAGATCGACGCCGGAACTGACCCGTTCGCCGTGGATGCGAGCGACGACGGTACGCCGCAGGCCTCCTCGGACGGCGGCGGTTGCGCGACCGCGCCGGGCAGCCCCGGCGGTGTGTTGTTCCTCGTCGCGCTCGGTGCCGCCTGGGCATGGAGAAGGCGCTGAGGCCGTATGCTGATTCGCCTCGGGCTCATCGGTGCGTCGCTGCTCTTCATGGCAGCGTGCACCCAATTGCCGCCGCCTCCTACGAACTCGGCCTCGGACATCGCTGACGTCGGCCATGGCGACGTCAGCGATGTGACCGCTGAGGACACCGGCGACGCTGCGCCTGACTTGCCGCAGGACGCTGGCAACAACGGCAACAACGGCAACAACGGCAACAACGGCAACAACGGAGCCGATGGCGGCAACAACGGCAACAACGGAACCGATGGCGGCAACAATGGCGCCAACAACGGCAACAACGGGGGTCCCTGCGCTGGAGCGCCAGACGGGACCGTCGTTACCTTCGGCGAGTACGGATCGTGCCGTGGCGGAGTCGACGGCTGCACAGGCACACGGGACCGGGTCAACCGGGTCTGCCGCGGCCAGGTCGAGAGTTCCGAGACCGAACGCTCGCCGTGTTCTCTCGACAGCCCGGAGGAGGACATGGTCTGCGTTCCTGCCGGGCCATTCTTCATGGGCTGCAACGAGGCGCTGGACGAGTCCTGTGACGCCCAGGACGAGCTCCCCGCCCACAGGGTGGAACTCGACGGCTTCCTCATCGACGCCCACGAGGTCACTGTCGGCGCCTTCGCTGGCTGCGTGGACGCGGGCGCGTGTACCGAGCCGCCGACGAACGAGAACCCAGGCTGCTTCGGCTACTGCAATTGGGGGGTGGACGACGCGGACGCCCACCCTGCCAACGGCGTCACCTGGGACCAGGCGCGCAGCTACTGCGCGTGGGCAGGCGGACGACTCCCAACGGAGGCGGAATGGGAGAAGGCGGCGCGGGGAGGCTGCGACATCTGGACCGATGACTGTCAGGCGCAGACCGCGACCTTCCCGTGGGGCAACAGCGACCCCGACTGCTCGCTGGCCGTCTACGACGACGGGCGAGGCGGCTTTGGCTGTGGCACCATGCGCACCGCTGCCGTGGGCGGCAAAGCCTCCGGGGCGAGCCCCTATATGGCGTACGACATGGCCGGGAACGTGTGGGAGTGGGTCTCGGACGTGTACCTGGCGGGCTACTACGGCACAGACCAGGTCTGGGACAACCCGACGGGTCCGGGCGGTGACGGAGACCACATCCTGCGCGGCGGCACTTTGACCCTTGGCGCGTTCAGTCTCCGATCGGCCAACCGCCAGGCGCAGGCGCCGGAGACGGTGCGCGGAGACATTGGATTTCGCTGCGTCCGGGACCTCGAATGAAGACGGATGTTCTCGTCGTCGGCGCGGGAGTTGCTGGCATCAGCGCCGCGATCTGGCTCGTCGATCAGGGTTTTGCCCTCGCCCCCGACCCGAGGCCCAACTTCGTGTGGCTGGAGGCCAGCCACCAGCTGGGGGGCGTCCTTCACCAGGTACACAACCCGCTGACCCAGTGCACGCCGCCCGCCGCCAATGGAGGCGACCTGGCTGCTCGGCTGACGGGCAGGGTCGCAGAGCTCTCGCTCGCGCCGTGTTTTGGAACGAAGGTCCTCGAAGCCGCCCCAGTGCCCGGCGATCCAACGACGATTCGCGTGGACTACGCGCACGGACAGGTTCGCGACAGCCTCGACGCCCACTTCCTGATTGTCGCTACCGGGACCGCGAGGCGGCAGCTTGGGCTTCCCGTGGAGCAGTCGCATCTGGGCGGCGGCGTCGCGCGCAGCGGTCGGGCGGAACGGGATCGTTTCCGCGGCCGGCGCGTGGTCATCGTCGGGGGCGGCGATGCGGCCCTCGAGAACGCGCTGCTGCTCGCCGACGTGGATGCACAAGTCACGCTGGTCCACCGGGGCCGGTCGTTCAGCGCGCGCCGGCGCTTTCAGGATGCTGTGGGCGTTCACGCCAACATCACATTGCGCCTGGCCGCGCAGGTGGCTCGGGTCGAGGCGCCGGAGACAACCGACTGGATCGAGGCGGTCGTCCTCGACAGCGGTGAACGCATCCCGGCCGACGGCCTTCTCGTGAGGATTGGTGTCGACGCCGTGGTGCCTCGCCTCCCGTTTGCGCCGGGCGCCACGGGGTTCCTCACAGAACCGTTGCACGAGCGGATCCTTGCGATAGGCGACTGCGCTTGCCCCGATTTTCGCGCAGTCCCTGTGGCCATGGGACAAGGTGCCGCTGCCGCCCGCACCGCCGCGACCGTGCTCGGACTGCGGACGCGTTGATGGGGCAGCTCGCACGCGTCACTTCTGCTGGCCGTGCTGGCACTCGCCACTGGCAAAACGGCCCGGTCTCAGAGCTGTCCCG
>CALBXO010000808.1 GCA_937890335.1 uncultured Pseudomonadota bacterium
GCCCTGAGCTTCTCCCCAGATGGACGGTGGCTGGCGACAGGCGATCGGGACGGTGTGGTCCGCCACCTGGCCACGGCCGGGGGCGACACCATGGTGCTCGGCGAGCATCCGCGTCCACAGGGTGGCCGGCGGATTCATACCGTCTCGCACGCCCCCAGCGGGAAGTACGTTGCGTCCGCCTCCAAGGGCGGGAGTGTCATGGCTTTTCCGGTGGACGGTTCGGCGCCGATTGCGTTTCCCTCGAAGGACTTCAACCCCATCGTGGCGTACGACAAGGCCGGTCGGCTCATGACCGTCGGCACCCAGGGCATTGTGCGCCGCTGGAGCGAGAGACCCGTCGAGTTGCTGGCGACCTACGACCTGAAGTCGGCACCCACGGCCTGGACGTTCGCCGATGACGGCCTCCATTTTGCCGTCGCGACCTCCGACCGTCAGGTGCAGATGTGGGATGTGCGCAACACGGCCTCACCGCTGCGGGCGCTGGCGCCGGGGGACGCGCCTTCGGAAGCGCTCGTGTACGACCAGGACGGCGAGCGCCTCGCGGTTGGGGACGGGACGGGGACGATTCGGGTGGCGAACGCAGCCGGTGACGAGTTGTGGCGGTTCACCGGCCACACCGGCGGCATCCGTTTCCTGGCTTTCTTCGGGGATGACCTTCTGAGCGCCTCCTCCGATGGCACCGTGCGGCGTTGGCGGACCCCGCGGGCAGGCCGAGACCTGGCGGCGCTGTTGCGCAGCCGCACCCGCTCCTGCCTGAACGCCGGTGAGCGACGCCGATTCCTTGGCGAAGCGCAGGCCGTCGCGATGGAGACCGCCGCCGCGTGCGAGAAGATCCAGGCCGCCCGGTCCCAGTGAGGCCTGCCACAACCACAAGGCGCACGTCCGGTTTCGATCTCTGCGGGGGCACCATGGGCGGGCGAGTTCTGGCCGAGCGCTGTGCTTCGTGGCAGGATCGAAGTCCAATCTCTGCCAGTGAGGTGACCATGTCGCATCGTTTGCTTCCACAGATCCTTCGGGTGGCCCAGACGGCCCTGACGGTCCTCGTCGTCGCTGCGGTTCTCCTGAGCGCGACGACCGCGTTGGCCGAGGGCGGGCGCGAGCGGGAGGGCTTTCAGCTCATCTTCGGCGCCGGCATCGGCTACCTGACCACGACGCCGAGTGTGGATGGTTTTGGCGGTGGGCCGGAGACCACCGTGGATGGGTTTGGGTTCGCTGGGATGTTGGGTGCCGGGTACAGCCTGAACCCGTCGTTGAGCGTCGGCGGTGTCGTCCTTGCGGGCGGCCACATCGTGGGCCCGCAGGTCACTGTCGACGGTGTCTCCGCAGACAACGATGCCGACATCATCTTTGACATCATCGGGCCGTACGTGGACTGGTCCCCCATGGGCGCAGGCGGGGGCCTGCGCGTCGTGGGTATCGTGGGCCTGGGAACGATGGAGGACGGCAACGACGACACGGACGCTGTCACTCTGGGCGTTGGTGGTTCGCTCGGCGTCGGCTGGGACTGGTGGGTCGGGGACGAGTGGGCGCTGGGGGCGCTGGCCCGCATCAACGTGTTGCAGACGAGCACCGAGATCGAACTGGGCGAGGCGGGAAAGGCCAACGTCTCCTACTTCACGATTGCCCCGGCGGT
Source organism: uncultured Pseudomonadota bacterium (assembly GCA_937890335.1). Lineage (GTDB taxonomy): Bacteria > Myxococcota_A > Bradymonadia > Bradymonadales > CALBXO01. Next base: position 1,634 of record CALBXO010000808.1, read on the forward strand.
CATGACGACGCTCGCCTGGCAGTGACGGTCCGGCGGCGGTGAGGCGGTCAGGGTTGGCCGGGTGTCGCCAGAAGTCTGGAGCTGTGGCCGCGGTAGTAGGCGTCACTCCTCGGGCGTCAGGGCGAGCTGCGCCGGCACCACGATCGGCTCGCCAGCCTCGGGACCGGCCACCGGAGGCCTCACAGGGCGCGAACGCAGGCACGGACTGCCTGTCTGACCTCGTCACTGAGCGCATCTGGCAAGTCCATGGCCGGACCCTGCACGAGGAAGTCCGCGAAGCTCTGCACCTTCTGGCTGCCGTCGAAGTAGATCAGGCTGTAGCCGTAGATGGAGACCTCAAGACCGGGCGCGTGCCAGCGCGCCGTGGTGGCGGCCCGTTGGACGGCGCCGACCAGGTCGGCGGGGGAGGCGGCGCGGGCGATGGCGGCGAGGGCCGCGTCGTCCACGACGGGCGTGGGCGCGACCGCGTGGGCGAACAGGGTCCGCACCTCTCCGTTTGCCAGGCGCTCGGCGACCTCGTCGACTGCCGCTGGTGCGCTGTTGAGGTTGTTGCCTTTGAGTGTCCACCCGCCGTTGCGCCCGCTACCGACAAAGTGCGCGGCACCGGACGCGGCGGACTGGACCATGGCGGCGGCGTCGCCCGTCACGGCGGCCTCAAGCGCTCTCGCCCACGCCGGGACCAAGGCCGGAGGGTCCTGCAATCCGTCGCCGCGAAGTGCCGCGGCCCACACGGTGTCGGCGTACTCGTCCTGCTGCACCTTGATGACCACGCGGTCCAGGGCGTCGGCTCTCATATGGACGTGAACCAGGTGGCCTTTGACCGTCAGGAAGTACGACAGGAAGTCGCCTACGGCTGTTGCGAGCAGCGCTCTCGTCGAGGTCGCGATCTCGGCGCGGAGGGCGTCCGCGCGCGCGACCAGGGCGTCCAGGCGCGCGAGCATCTCTGGATCGGCGGCGTCGAGGGTCCTGTACTCGGCGCAGAGGGCCAACGAGGTATCTCCGACCACCGAGACCTCGCGGATGGCGCCGTCGTTCAGGGTGAGCCGGAGGAGGCCGTGGCTGGCGTGCCGGAGTACCCACGAATCGCCCGTTTGCACGCAGTTGCTGCCCTGATCGAGCGCCTCCGCGGCGGCCACCGCCTCCCGGACGTTTTCCGTCAGGCTGTCGACGCTACCCGCCGGGAGCGCGGACAGTGGTTGGAGCAGCACGCGGACCTCGTCGCCGAAGGCGCGTGTCTCGAACTCGGGGCGCAGCTGCGCGGCGGGCCGCAGGATGAATTCGTCGAGGTCGATCGAGCCCTCCGGCGTGGCCCACGCCTCGGCCCAGACGCCGTTGATGACGGTGTGGAAGTGCACGTTTCCGTCCTGGGGACTCGTGTGCGTATTGGGCATGTCTGTGATGAAATGGCCGTCGCCAAGCGCGCGTAGGACCTCGTCCATCGGCAGGAGCCTCGGCTCGCTGAGGGCTTTGCGCTCGCGGTCTTCCAGGGGGCGATAATGGTCGGCGAGCGCGTTGCGCCCGTGCGCCTCGGCCAGCGCGGTGACCGACGGCGTCAGCAGCGACGTGCCGGACTCCAGGCGGCGAGCGATGGGGAGGCTGCCGGCGATGACGGCGTGGTGGAAGGGCGCCAGGCCCGCATCGTCTCGCTGTGTGAAGTCGAGCTTTTCAAATCGGGTGCGGCACCGGTCAAAGAGGTCGTCACGGCCGCTGCCCGCGGCGGCGTGGACAGGTTGGACCCCGTGGTCGTCGCGCGCCGCGCCGTCCGTCTTGGCCTTGAGCAGCCGGCTGACGAGCGCATGTTCGCCCACGGCCATGGCTGCGTGGAGCACGCTCCAGCCGGTCGCGTCCTTGGCCTGGATGTTCGCCCCGGCCTTGATAAGCGCCGTCGCCGCTGACAGCGCGTCCAGGTAGCGAACGTGGTCAGGGTTGATGTCTGCGCTGATTTCGCGCCCGACCTTGGCGGGGTAGGGCTCAAACTCGCGGCCTCCTTCTCGGATGAGGAACAGGCCGTGCCGGATGACGAACTCGATGTCGCTCCCATTGCGTGTGCCGGCCGCCTCCCAATGTTCCTGCCTGAGGCGGCGGGCGCCGGCGAGGGCGTGGAGCAGCGGTGTGCGGCCGTTTGTGTCGGCGAGATCCGGATTTGCGCCCGCCGTCAGGAGCAGCTTGAGCGCCTTGGGGTGGCCGTGAAGCGCTGCATAGCTGACCGGAGATGCACCGTGTACATCGATGGCGTCGAAGTCTGCGCCGGCTTTGAGCAGGGCGCGGACCGCGGCGGCACACCCCTGTGCCGCGGCAACGTGGAGCGCGGTGCCATTCTCGTTCCCGCGGACGTCTACCGAGACGCCAGCTTTGAGAAGCTGCCCTATCACGGCCGAGCGGTCCTTGGATGCGGCCACGTGAATGGGTAGGAAGCCGCGTCCGTCGGGACGG
>CALBXO010000809.1 GCA_937890335.1 uncultured Pseudomonadota bacterium
CGCCAGCGCACCGGCCAAGGCTCCCGCCAAGGAGCCCGCCAGCGCACCGGCCAAGGCCGAAAAGCCCAAGGCCGCGCCGAAGAGCGTCCCCTCCGAGAAGAAGGCCGGCGACGGCGGCGCCCCCAAGCACGAGGACTCGGACTTCGTCGACGACTGACCGTGAGACCAGGAAGCAGGCAGCCGCAGCGCTCCCAAATTGACCGTCTTTCCCCCTTCCGCTACCGTCTGCGCATGGTCTCATCTAGATTTCATTGGGCCTCGATCCCCCTCGTCCTCCTACTCGCCACCGGCTGCGGTGGAACGGTGGAGTTCGCCGACGGCGCAGAGCCCGGCCCCCCGGGTGACCAGGCCCCCAAACCAGACGTGGGCCCGGACCAGGACACGGGCCCGGACCAGGACACGGGCCCAGAGCCCGACGCCCCTCCGGCCGACGTGCCCATCGACAATTACAACTACGAGGGCGACCTCGACTACGAGGGTTGGGTCGGCACGGTGTGGCCGCTGTTCCAGGGGTGCGCCGTCGCCAACTGCCACGGCAACCCGCCGGCTCCCGCGGCGCAGGGCTTTCGGCTCAACCCGAACCCGGATTCACCGGCGGCCCACGGGCTCAACCTCATGCAGATCGAGGCCCGCGTCTACCACCAGGACCCGCCGCTCAGCGTGATTGTCCGGCTCGGCAGCAACGGCCACGGCGCCTACACCTGGGACGAGGCGCAGGCCTGCACCGTGATCAACTGGATCTACGAAGGGGACGGCGTCGAGCCGCCCGCCTGCCCCTGACCCCGCAGAGCGCCCGCCTCTCGCGTCACGGGGACAGCGTGTCCAGCAGCACGACCCGGTAGTGGGGATCGTAGGCCGTACGGTACGCCTCCGAGTGCGACACCACCGTCAGACCCTTCTCGATCTGCTCCCGAAGGAGCAGATCGAAATCCGCGGTTGGCCAGGCCAGGTCCGAGGCTGCGATCCCCGCGCGAAACGCGCCAAGCATCGCGCCAAGCCCGTCCCGGTCGCCCTCCCCCAGCTGTTCCGCCGTCGCCAGCAGGGCGTCGGCCAACCGCTTCAGCTCCCCACCGCTGCGCACGTACGGCCTCAGGTGGACGCGTGCCATCCCTGTGCTCGGCCGCAAGACATCCACGGCGTCCTCCCAGTCGCGAGGCTCGACGTCCAGCGCCTGGAGCTCGGCCGCCAACGCGTCCCGCACCATGCGCGGCGTGGCGGTGTCGAGCAGATGCCCAGGCCCCAGGCACGCCTGGTGGGCCAGCTTGTAGAGATCGGCAGGTTCGGCCAGCGGATGCCGATCGAGGTGATCTTCGAGCAGGCTCTGCGCCTGCGACACGGCGTCGCTCATGACCCCAACAACTTTTCCAGGAACGCCAGGTGGCCTCCGCGCCACGCGAGGTAACCCGCCAGCGCCGTCAGCACGCCAATCAGCAAGAGCAGGAGCCCGGAAGCGAGCAGGTACTTCTTGTTGGAGCGCTGCGTCGCGACCCGCGCGGATTCTGACTTGATCTCAGGTGCGGGGCTGGGCCCGGCGTCCATCTGCACTGGTCCCGAATCCCGCGGCCCGCTTGGGTCCGGGAGGGCAGAGAAATCGATGGGCTGGGCCTCCGACGGCGGCGGCTCCGAGGGTGTTTCGGATGGCACGTCGGCCACGCCGGGCGCCGGTTCGGGGTCCGGCTGCATGGGCCGGAGCTCGGTCGCGCCAGGGATCGGCGCGAGTCGAATGGCCGCGGGCAGCTGAGAGGAGTCGACCTGGATCGTCGCCATCTGCTCCATCGCCAGATCTGGGACGTTCAACTCTTCCTGTGTCTCCTGCACTTCCGGGACGTCCGGAACTTCCGGGACGTCCGGACCCTCCACGACCTCCAGAAGTCCCGACAGCGCGATGACATCCGAGACCGCCTCAGGGATCCCCCCGCGGACCGTCCGGTCGTCATCGATCTGCGGCAGCTCTGCCTGCGTCGAGTCGATGGCGCTGCGGCCCAGGGCCTCCGCTTCCAGCTCGCCGGCCAACTCGGCGGCAAAATCCTGCATCGCCGCGCGCGTGCTCGCGTCCAGCACACCGGAGTGATCCGACTGGACGTAGTTCATCACGCCGGCCAACAGGTTCTTCATGTCGCCGCGGATCGTGACGTCGAGCGTCGGGTCTTTGCGCTCCACATTGGCGACGATGTTCCCCGCCAGGTGGCTCAGATCCCGAATCCCAGTGTCCGGCTCGTCGCGCTTCTCCTTCTGCGCCGCCTCGGTCAACAGCCGGGCCACCTCCGCCATGTCGACGCGGGCCGTAACCCGCTCGATGGGCCGGGGTGGGGCCTCCCGTGTCGCCGCCGCCCCCCCGAGGGGCGGAAGGCTCGCCGGCGCGGGAAACCCGTCTGGGCTGGGGATGGTGTCCTGACGAATGAGCACCGCACCGCCGTCGGTCGGCAGCTCCTCCTCCGTGGCGGCGGCAGCGGGAGGGTACTCGGCTGGCACCTGCGCCCGTGCCGCGTTCATCTCAGCAAAACCGGCGGCCAACGTGGAGACATCCATCTGTTTGGTCGCGACATGCCCGACGCTGGCGGCCTCCTGCGGACCACTCCCAAGCGCCACGGACACCTCCATCCCCGAGTCGCCGCCACCCTTGGAGAGGAGCTCGGCCAGATCGACCTGCACAGTCGCGTCCGATGGGTCATCCGGGTCCGCGACCTTGGAGATCTCCATCAGCTGCCTCAGCCGCGCCCCTATGGGTACGGTCGAGTCATCATCCAACCCGTCATGAGGCGGATCGCCGCGCTCGTCGTTGCTCATCGAAAATCCCTCGGGGTGCTCCCTGTTTGTCCGCCGGACCCCCGTCGCTGTCAAGCACGCTTGCACGGATTGCTCCGGTCGGGGACTGTACGCAGACCCTATGAGGTGATGTATGGAAATCCAAGACATTCCGGGCGTCGTCAGCGCCCTGCGCAAGACCTACCGCGAGGGACGCACGCGCCCGCTGGCATGGCGTGTCGCCCAACTTCGAGCGCTGCGCGCGCTCATTGTCGAAAACGAAGAGGCGTTGGCCAAGGCCCTGCGCGAAGACCTGGGCAAGTCCACGTTCGAAGCCTGGGGGACCGAGACCAACCTCGTTCTTGGCGAGCTCGAGCACACACTGGCCAATTTGCCCGTCTGGATGAAGCCCGAGAAGGTTCACACGCCTCTGGTTCAACAGCCGGGCAACTGCAAGATCCACAAGGTGCCGTTGGGCGTGGCGTTGATCATCAGCCCGTGGAACTACCCGGTGCAGTTGGCCCTGGCGCCCCTGGTCGCCGCGCTATCGGCGGGAAACTGCGCGCTCGTCAAACCGTCCGAGATCGCACCCGAGACCTCGCGGATTCTGGCGGAGCTCATCCCCAAATACCTGGACAACGACGCCGTCGCAGTCGTGGAGGGAGGCGTTCCAGAGACCACCGTCCTGCTCGAACAGAAGTTCGATCACATCTTCTTCACTGGCGGCGAGGCGGTCGGAAAGATCGTAATGACCGCCGCCGCCCGTCACCTGACGCCCGTCACACTGGAGCTTGGCGGCAAGAGTCCCTGCATCGTGGCGGCAGACGCTGAGCTGGAAGTCGCAGCGCGCCGGATTGTCTGGGGCAAGTTCACAAACGCCGGACAGACCTGCGTGGCCCCGGACTACCTTCTGGTGGAGCGCAAACTGACGGACAAGCTCCTCAAGATGATCGGGTCGATCATCCATGAGTTCTTTGGCGCCAACCCAAAGACCTCGGAGGACTATGGCCGCATCGTCAGTGATCGGCACTTCGAGCGACTCGTCTCGCTCATGGCCGACACCGACATCGTCACGGGCGGAGCTCACGATGCGGCCGAGCGCTACATCGAGCCGACCGTGATCCGGGCGCCCGCCATGGACGCTCGCATCATGGGAGAGGAGATCTTTGGGCCCTTGTTGCCGGTAATCGAGGTGGGGTCGCTCGATGAGGCCATCGAGTTCGTCACCGCCCGACCACACCCCCTGGCACTCTATGTCTTCACGGGCAGCAAACGCTCCGCGCAGCGCGTCCTGGACGAAACACAATCCGGCGGCGCGTGTGTCAATGACACCATGATGCACCTGGCCGTGCCCGAGCTGCCCTTCGGGGGGGTCGGGACAAGCGGCATGGGCGCCTACCATGGACGCCGCGGCTTCGACACGTTCACCCACGAGCGGAGCGTCCTGACGAAGTCCACGCGCGTCGACCCGAAGCTGCGCTACCCGCCCTACGACGACAGCAAGCGCAAGTGGGCCAAGCGCTTGTTCTGACCCGCCGGAGATGTCGGAGCGGAGCGGGAGGTCTACTCCGTGACTTCCACTGTGATGGTGGAAGACAGGGACGGGCCGTACGAGCGATGCGCACCGTCGGCCAACTGCATCGTCAGAGTGTGCTTGCCGGGAGACAGCTTCAGCTCCGTCTCGGTCTGGCCCTTACCAAAGTGAATGTGGGTCTCGTCGGCCGGCACGACGTCGCCGAGCGGTGCAGGCTCGCCGTCCACGATGATGTGATGGTGACCCGTCGTGCCATCCAGGGGGTCCTCTCCGGCGGGCCGGACGTTCATCGCGTCCAGCTTGAACACGACCTTGACGGGGCTCTTGACCTTGGCGCCGTCCGCCGGCTCACCAAAGCTCACCTTGGCCTCCTCCGCTCCCGCGACCACCTCCACATGGATGGTGTTGGCCAGCTCCTCGCCGTAGGACCGGTGGGCACCGTCGGCAAACTGCATGGTGAGCGTGTGCTTGCCGG
>CALBXO010000810.1 GCA_937890335.1 uncultured Pseudomonadota bacterium
GCGCGAAGATCGATTCGCGCGCATCAGCCGCGGAGGAAGCCTCGCTCGGGTCCTGGAGGGAATTGAGGCTGCGGGCGCAGCTGGCTTCGATCGGATCAAGATCAACACGGTGGTGGTCCGGGGTTTCAACGAAGACGAGCTCGGGGACCTCACCGCCTGGGCCTTGGCGGCCGGCCATGTCCTGCGGTTCATCGAGTTCATGCCCATCGGCGCCGACACCGTCTGGGACGGAGTCTCCGGAAATGGCTGCGTTCCTGCGGCAGAAATGCGCGCTCGGCTGAGCGAGCGCTGGGAGCTTGCCCCAGTCGGAATGACCCCGGGTGCAGGCCCGTCCCGCTACTGCTCGCTCACGGGTCCGGGCGCCGGGCCGGACGCGAGAGTTGGTTTCATCTCCGCGGTCACAGAGTGCTTCTGCGACGCCTGCAACCGAATTCGTGTGACGCCCCAGGGAGGCATCCGCGCCTGCCTGGCTGACGACAGCGAGATCGACCTCCGCGCCCTGCTGCGGTCGGACGCCACGGACACCGATTTGTTGGACGCCGTCAGGGCGTCGCTGTACGGCAAAAAGGAGACGCATCGCTTCGATATCGAGGGAGGCAGCGTGACTCGGAAACAAATGATCTCCATCGGTGGTTGAACCTGTGATCTTGAACGCTCGCGCACGCGCGAGGGCTGTCGGGAACAGGTATTGCACTTTGCTCTGCCAAGGGGTACAGCAATCCCCAGCAACACTTCCCAGTTGGTGTGAATCGGATGCCGTCTGGTGCGGCCTTCATTCCGTGAGGACACGATGACTGACGATCTGAAACTCGACGAGAGCCTGGAAGGAGACGAGGGTCCACAGACCCCAGCAGCTCCCTCACAATCCCGCCACGGAAAGGGCGTGGGTATCTGGTTTGTCGTGGGTGTGCTGGCCACTGCGGCAGCCGTATTCTACATCATCCTCGACGGCGCCGACGACGCGGTCTTCGCCTACACGGTCGAACAGGCGGTAGAGAAACACGCGCAGCTCGATGGCAAGACCTTCAAGGTCAGTGGGAAGGTGGTGCCCGGCAGCATCGAGAACGTGCCGGGGACTCTCGACACCACCTTCAAGATTGCCCACGGCGACGGCACCATGACCATCAAGTACGATCAGGCGCTGCCCGACACGTTCAAGGACCACGCGCAGGTCATCGCGGAGGGCCAGCTCAAGGGCGACCATCTGATGGCGCGCCAAATCATCGCCAAATGCCCCTCCAAATACGAGGAAGAGGGCGTTGACCCGAGTCAGGTCGAAGGCACCCCAGCCTACTAGCAGGAGATTTCATGGAGTTTGGTCTCCCCGCAGTGGGGTCCCTGGCGCTACACGCAGCGTTCGTGTTGTGCGCCGTCGGGATCGTCGCCGGCGTCATCGCAGGACGTACCGGCAAGAAACACTACCGAACCGTTGCGTCGTTCGCCCTCTGGACGGTGTTTGGCTTTGTAGCCATCGCTGCCCTCGTCTACCTCAACGCGTTTGTCACGCACGACTTCAGCCTTAAGAACGTCCAGCGGTACAGCGATGTGAGCATGCCGCTGCCCTACCTGATAGCCGCATTTTGGGGCGGTCAGGCCGGGAGCCTCCTCTACTGGGTGACGGTCCTGTCGTCCCTGTCGGCGCTGGCGTTGCTCATCCATCGAAAGACCGAGGCGGTCTTGATTCCGTGGTTTTGCGCCACGGCGTCGCTGCTCATCGGCTCCCTGATCTTCATTCTCATCTTCGCCCCCGGTTCGGACCCATTTGCCACCTTCCACGTGCTGGACGCCCCAATGGACGGGCAGGGGCTCAATCCGCTCCTGCAGACGCCCTTGATGGTGATACATCCGCCCAATCAATTGGGTGGATTCGCCAGCCTCGGTGTTCCCTTCGCGTTCACGGTTGCAGCTTTGTGCTGCGGTCGTCTGGGTACGGATTGGCTTCGTGTCACGCGCATCTGGGCGCTGGTCAGCTTCCTGCTGTTGAGCATCGGCAACATCCTCGGAGGAATGTGGGCCTATGAGGAGCTCGGCTGGGGCGGGTATTGGGCATGGGACCCGGTAGAGAACGCCGCTTTCATGCCGTGGCTGGCCATCACGGCGTTCCTGCATTCCATCATGGTTCAGGAGCGGCGCGGCATGCTCAAGCGCTGGAACGTGGTGCTCGTCACCTTCGCGTTCCTGCTCACTATCTTTGGTACCTACATCACGCGAAGCGGCTTGATCGAGTCCGTTCACACCTTCGCGCAGTCGAGCATCGGGGACTATTTCGCGGCGCTCCTCATCGGGTCCATCGTGATGACCGCCGCCCTGGTCATCTGGCGGTGGAAGGACCTCAAGTCCGAGGCGAACTTCGACTCCGTCCTGAGCCGCGAGGCCGCGTTCCTCGGCAACAACTGGATCCTGCTGGGTATCGTCTTCGTCATCCTCTGGGGAACCCTGTTTCCCAAGCTCAAGGAGATGGTGACGGACGACAAAGTCAGCTTTGGGCCTCCCTGGTACAACCAGTACATCGTGCCTCTGGCGATTGTGCTGATG
>CALBXO010000811.1 GCA_937890335.1 uncultured Pseudomonadota bacterium
GGGCTCCCGGCCCGCGAAGCCCGAACGACGCAGATAGACGGCGGTTTGGCCGTCGCGCGCCGCTCAACACGAGCGAGAAACCCGGTCAGGTGGGCAGCCGCCCTTCCTGAACGCCGGCAATCTGGTCCGACTCTTCGTGCTCCGGCGTGTCGAATGTCGTCAGGCCCGTGAGATCCTCGAGGGCCAGGTACAGGCACGGCACGAGGAACAGGATGATCACGGTGGCGAAGGCCACACCAAAGGCCAGGCTGACGGCCATGGGCACCAGGAAGCGCGCCTGGACCGAGGTCTCGAGGACCATGGGCGCGAGGCCCAGGAAAGTGGTCAGAGACGTCAGCATGATCGGCCTGAACCGCGACATCGAGCCGATGCGAACGGCCTCGAGTTTGTCGTGCCCGTCCGCGCGTAGCTGGTTGACCGCGACAATCAGCACCAGCGAATCATTCACAACGATGCCGGCCAGGGCGACGATGCCCATGAAGCTCATCAGGCTCAATTCCAGGCCCAGGAAGATGTGACCCCAGACTGCTCCCACAAGCCCAAAGGGAATGGCCGACATGATGATGAGCGGCTGTGTGTAGCTCCTGAACGGGATGGCCAGGAGGGCGAAGATCCCGAGTAACGCGAGGACGAGTCCGACGGACAGCGCGCCCACAGTCTCCGACTGCTCTCGCTGGGTTCCCTCGAGGGAGAACGACAAGCCGGGGTACCTGGCCAGGATGGCGGGCAGCTCTTTCTTCTGGAACTGGCCGAGCACCACATTGGCGTTCGCCACGCCAGGGATGATGTCTGCGGTGACGGAGACGACGCGCTTGCCGTCCTCGCGCCCGATGGACGTCGGGGCGATGCTGGGGTCCTGCACCGCCGCGCGGCTCAGTGGGATTTCGCCCCCTTGGGGGGTGAGTAGCACCAGCTCGTTGAGCATATTGGCCGTGCGGCGGTCGGCGCGCGGGAGGCGAACGTAGGTTCGCAGCTCGTGGCGTCCGCGCTGCTGTCGCACGGCTTCCACTCCGAAGAACGCGGCGCGCAGCTGCCGTCCGAGGTCGGCCTCCGTGAGGCCCGCGGCGCGGCCCTCGGGCGTCAGCTTGAAACTCAGCTGACGCTTGCCGTCCTGGTAGCCGTCCTCAATGTCCTTGACCCCAGCGTAGTTCTTGAGCGCGGCGGCGACGTCCTGGCTTGCGCGCTCGAGGGTCATCGTGTCGCGGTGGCTGAGCTGCACGTCGATGGGCACGCCGGCGCCGGGTCCGATGGCAAATTTGAACGTGAGCGATTCCAGGCCGGGCAACTCACCGACCGCCTCGCGCCACTTGTTGGACAGCTGGGACGCGATGATGTCGCGGCCGTCCGTGGGCACGAGGAAGACAGACACGTCCACCACGTGACTGCCGGAGTCCGTCCCCCCCAGCCCAGGGCCTCCGTCGCGGAATCCGCTGCCGATCTGGGTCAGCTGGCCTCGCACAATGGCGTCCCCGCCATACGGCGCCAGGACCTCGTCCAGGCGGTCCTCCAGGATGCGCGCGACGCGCTCGGAGTCCTCAATTGGGGCGCCTACGGCGAGGCGAGCCTTGGCATTGACCACGTCACCGTCGATCTTTGGAAAGAAGCTGAACTCGACCCGCCCGCCGGCGACCAACCCGATGGTGACGATGAACGTCGCCAGACAAGCGCCCATGGTCGCGTAGCGCCAGTTGAGCGCAACGCGGACGGCAGGTTGGTAGATGTTTTCGATGAAGCGCTCGAGGGCGCGGCTGACTTTGGCCTGCTGGTGGTCGATGGCGTCGAAGACGGCCTCGACCGGGTCAAAGTCGAAGAGTCGCACACACAGTCGCCCAAACATGCCCCGTTCCTGGTGGCCCAGATGCGCGGGAAGCACGATGAGCGACTCAACCAGTGAGATCAGGAGCACGGAGACGACAATAGCGGGTATCACGGAGAAGAACTTCCCCATCGTGCCGGGGATGAAGAGCATGGGCGTGAACGCCACCACCGTGGTCGCGATGGCGAAGATGACCGGGGTCCCCACCTCCTTGACGCCGGCGACGGCCGCGTCGATGTGCGACATGCCGTCCTGTCGTCGGGCGAAGATATTCTCTCCCACCACGATGGCGTCGTCGACGACCATTCCCAGGGTGACGATGAACGCGAACAGCGAGATCATATTGATGGACACGTCCATCGCGGGCATGAGCAGCATGGAGCCGAGGAACGAGATGGGAATCCCCATCGTCACCCAGAAAGCCAGGCGCACGCGAAGGAAGAGCCCGAGGCAGAGGAAGACCAGAACGAGCCCGATGAGCGCGTTCTTGAGCAGGAGTCCAATCCGGTCCCGGTAGATCTCCGACCAGTCGCGCCAGGCGTCGAATTTGATGCCCGGCGGGAGGTTCTGCGCGTTGTCCGCCATATAGGCGTTGACCGCGTCGGCGACGCTGATCGGTGTCTGGTCGCCCACCCGGTACACGGTGATGCGAACGGCGCGCTCGCCCTGGAAATAGGACGCGATGTCGGCGTCCCGGAAGTCGTCGTGCACGGTCGCCACGTCGCTGACCCGGATGCTGGCGCCGTCGGGCTGGCGGAACAGCTCGATCTGTCCAAACTCGCGGCCCCGATCCCGGCGCTCGTCGGTCCTCAGCAGCACCTCTCCGCCGGGCGTCTTGATGCCACCTCCGGGGAGCTCGACACTGGCGGCGCGGATGCGGCCGGCGACGCCTTGGAGCGTCAGCCCGTGCGCGCGCAGCTTCTCCTGCGGAATCTCGACGGATATCTCTGGCTGCCGGGTGCCGAGGACGTCGACCTGTGTGATGCCGGGGTCTGCCAGGAGCTCGTCGCGCACGCGCTCGGCCAGGTTGAACAGAGTGTGTTCGTCGGCGTCTCCGTGGAGGATGAGGCTGATGACCTCGCGGCGGGGTTTGAGGAGGCTGACCACGGGCCGCTCGGCGTCCACCGGGAAGGACTGAATGCGATCCACTGCGGCTTTGATGTCGGCGTTGGCCTGGTCCGCGCTTGCCCCGAGCAGGAGCTCCACGCTGACCACGCCGGCGCCCTCGCCGGCGGTGGATTTGACCCTCTTGACGCCGTCGACACCGCGGACAGCCTCCTCGATGGCGAGCACAACGCCCTGCTCGACCTCCTCGGGGCTGGCGCCGGGGTAGGGGACGGTGACGGTGACGACGTCCAGATCGATCTCCGGGAAGACCTCCTGTTTGATCTGCTTGGACATCATGAACCCGCCCAGCAGCAGGAAGATCATGAGCAGATTGGCCGCCACCGGATTCTTGGCCATCCAGGCCAGCGGTCCCTTGCCTGCCGCGAGCTTCTTGAGCCTCGCGTCGCGCTTTTCGCTGCGGCTCATTGCGCCTCGCCCTCCTGGGTCGGCTTGGCGGCCGGCGCCGCGCTGCCGCGGGGAGCGACTGGCATGCCTTCCACCGCCGCGTCGAGGCGACTGACGATCACCTCGTCGCCATCTTTGAGGCCGCGGACGAACGCGTTCTTGTCGTCCTGCCAGGCGATCTCGACCTTCTTGGACGTCAGGCTGCCGCCGTCGTGGATCCACACGCGGGAGCTTGTGGTGATGGCATCAAGGGGCACGCCGTGCACACGGCCAAGGGACGCGCCGCGGAGTTTGACCTTCACGTAGGCGCCAAAGAGCATGGGGTCCCTGGGGCTGTCTCCGAGGGTGCCCAGCGGGTCATCGAACTCGACGATGACGCGCGCCATGCGGGTACGCGGGTCAAGGTTTCCAAGGAGCCGCACAATCTTGCCCGTGCGCGCCGCGCCGCCGTCGTCGGTGATCTCGGCCGTTGTACCGGGCACGTCTCCAGCGACCCCACGGCTGCCTGGGATGGTGAGGAGATTGAGCTTGTGCGTCGGCACCGCGACCTCGACCCAGCCCTTGTCCACCCCCATGAGGGAGATGATGGGTGCGCCGGGGCCCACGACCTGTCCGATCTCGACGTTCTCGCTGACGACCACCGCGTCGAACGGGGCCTTGATCGTGGTGCGGTCAAGCGCGTTTCGGGCGCGCTGGAGCCCGGCGGTGGCCGCTGTGAGCTGGCTGCGCGCGATTCGCTCGTTGGGCTCCCGGAGCGCAAGTTCCCGACCCAAATCCGTGACCGGGATCTCGGCTTCGAGAAGCGTCCACTCCCGCTCGGCGACTGCCTTGCGCCCCTTCTCCAGCTTGATCTCAAACCGGCTGCGCTCCACCTGGGCGACCTGCTGTTGCACGGTGAGTTTGTAGTCCCGCTGGTCGAGCCGCAGCAGTACCTCGCCCTCTTTGACCTGGCCCCCCACCACGAGGTTTGGGTGCAGGTAGCGGACGGCGCCGCCCACCTCGGGGACAACGCCCAGTTGTTCGGTGGGCGCGACGTTGCCAAAGCCCTCGAGGATGGCGCGTGTGTCTGCGCCGGTCACCGTGAGAACGTCGACGGCCTCAACCCGGCCTTCGGTCGCTGCCTCCGCGGGCTTCGGCTTGGTCTTGACCAGAGCCATGAACCCCAGCGCGGCCACGCCGATGAACACCAAGGGGAGGATGATTTTCGCTGCGATCTTGATCATCGTTCGAGCTCCTGGGTCCAGCGGCCACCGAGGGCGCGGTGAAGCTGCACGCGGTACGAGAGCGTCTGCCGCCTGGCACCGATGAGGGTTCGTTCTGTGTTCTGCACGGAGGCGAGCGCCTGGAGGACAGGCAGGTACGTGGACAGCCCCTGCGCGTAGGTGCTGCGCGACTCCCGGAGGGTCGCGCGAGCCAGCTCCAGCTGCGCCTCCAACTCGGACACGTAGCGCCGCTGGCTGGCCTCGCCATCCAGGGCGTCCTCGACTTCCTTGAAGGCGGTCAGGATCGACTGAGAATAGCCGGCGAGCCGCTCGTCCAGGACCGCCTTCTGCCGCGCGACCTCCGCCTTGCGCCGACCGCCATCCAGGATTGGCAGCACGAGGCTTCCGGCGATGCTCCAGATCCATCGGTCGAGCAGGTCTTCCACGGTGTCCGCCTGGTAGCCCGTGCTCGCGCTCAGGCGCAGGGACGGGAACCTGTCGGCGACGGCTGCCGCCACTCGCCGGTCCTGGGACGCGAGCCGAAGACGAGCGGCGCGCAGATCGGGGCGGTTCTCCAGAAGCTCCGACGGGACGCCGGTTCCGGGCAGGGGGCCCAGGGTCGGCAGGGTGGACCGCTCCGACAATTGCCGGTCTCCAGGGACCTTGCCGACCAGCAGCGCCAGCGCCCGTTCCAGGGCGTTCGCGCGGGCGTCTACCAGAGGAATCTGCGCCCGGACCGCCATCAGCTGCTGACGTTGTTGGTACACATCCACGGCCCCGGCCTGGCCGACGGAAAAGCGCAGGTGCACCAGCTCGAGGAACTGCTCGTTGGTCTTGATCTGACGGTCCAGCAGCTCGCGGGTAGCGCGGGTTTCCAGGAGCAGGAACCACGTCTCTGCGACCTGGCTGACCAGGGTCATGGCCAGGGATTCGACGTCGTTCCGGCCGGCCTCAAAGTCAAACTGGGCGGCGTCGTCCGCGGCGTCCAATCTGCCCCACACGTCCACTTCGTATGCCGCGGCGGCCGACAGCGAGAAGCGGTTGCCGTGCACTGTGTTGCCAAACGGGTCCGCGCTGCGTGAGCGACCGCCCGACGCCTCCAATTGCATCGCCGGCCACAGGAAGGATCCCTGCTGTTCGCGCAGCGCTGCAACCTGGTCCAGACGCGACCAGGCCTGGGCCATCTGGAAGTTGCCCGACATCGTGTCATCGACCAGAGCGGTGAGCCCTGGGTCGTGGAAGCTCTCCCACCAGCGGTCGGCCACCGGGGCCCCCTCGGCGGGTTCGGCGAAGGCGGCCGGCAGCTCGATCTCGGGTTCGAGATCGCGCTCGTGCGCGCAGGCGCAGAGCAGCGTTGAGCTGGCGAGCAGCGCGAACAGCGCGCGGGTAGTCATGGGCGAAGTCCGTCCAGCATCTGGATCCACGATTCTGCGGCGAGGGCGACCATGGCGGCGTCTTGCGTGCGGGCCGCCATGCCCAGCAATCCGTTGCGCATGCTGGCGAAACACATGGCGATCCCCTCGGGTGAAATGTCCTCCCGGACCGTGCCCGTGCGCTGGCCTTCCCGAATCGCGTCCGCCAATACATCCCTGAGTTCTCCAAAGAGGAGATTCATGCGGTCCTTGAAGCCTTCGTCGTGTACGCACATTTCGTCGGCGAGGCGCACGACGGGGCAACCATGAAGGAGACGCTCTGCGGGGGCGCCGACGATCTTCTCGCGCACCAGATCCTGCATGCACGTCAGTGGGTCGTCCACATCTTTGAAGCGCTCTGCGAGCTCTCCAATGACACCCCTGAGGTGTTCGTCGACCACGGCGTAGCCGAGGGCAGTCTTACTCGGGAAGTAGTGGTACAGGGCGCCTTTGGTGACACCGGTATCGACCAGGATGTCCCGAATGCTGGCCGCGCGAAAACCCTCGCGGCCGATGTGTTCGCGGGCCGCGGCGAGGATGCGCGCGCGGGTGATGTCAGGGTCGCGGGCTACCATGTTGCCTCCGAGTTCCTGTTCAACATACCGACCGGTAGGTATACGCCTATTCGGGAAAAATACAACAGTGGAAGCCAGGTCCTTGCGCAGGTATGCTGCCCGCGTGCGAAGACTCATGATCATGGTGTTGCTGGCGGTCGTTGGCTGCGACGATCCTCCCCCGGAGCAGATGGCGCCCGAGGTTGTGTGCGGCGATGGTGTCATCAACACCAACGACGAGCAGTGCGACGACGGGAACCTGGATCCAGGCGACGGGTGTGGGCCCACATGCGCCCTCGAGCACTGCGGAGACGGTGTCGTCAACCAGCCGGGCGAGGACTGCGACGACGGCGCAGCCAATGGCTTCGACCCAGACGGATGCCGGCCAGATTGCAGTCGACCGCGATGCGGTGACAGCGTCATGGACTCGGGCGAGGAGTGCGACGACGGGAACGCTGCGGCGCGGGATGGATGCGATGCCGTCTGCGTCCTCGAGTTCTGCGGCGACGCCCACGTCAACAACCGCGGCGCCGAGATCTGCGACGACGGAAACGACGTGCTGGGCGACGGCTGCACCCCCGATTGCGAGGAGGAGTTCTGCGGCGACGGTGTGCTGCAGCCGGCTCTGGGCGAGGTGTGCGACGCGGGTGTGGAGAACAGCGACGTGCGACCGGACGCCTGCCGCGGGGACTGTTCGTCCGCGCGCTGCGGCGACGGTGTCATCGACGGCGACGAGTTCTGCGATGATGGCGGGACCGAGCCCGGGGACGGGTGCAGCCCCGGCTGCGTCGTCGAGTTCTGCGGAGACGGCGAGGTCAACGTGGACGGCGAGGAGTGCGATGACGGCGGCCGCCGCGATGGTGACGGGTGCTCGGCTGACTGCGTCGTTGAGTTTTGCGGCGACGGGGTCCTGCAGCCTGCGCTGGGTGAGCGATGCGACGACGGCGCGGAGAACAGCGACGAGGCCGCCGACGCGTGCCGCACGCGGTGTGTGGTGGCGCGCTGCGGCGACGGGGCTGTGGACAGCGGCGAGACCTGCGACGACGCCAACAACCGTGCGGGAGACGGCTGCGCGCCCTGGTGTGCGCGCGAGGTCTGTGGCGACGGTCGGGTGGACGCGCCGGGGGAAGCGTGTGACGACGGCAACAACGTCCCTGGCGATGGCTGCAACGCCGGCTGCGCCCTGGAGTGCGGCGACGGCGAACCGGGGCCGGGAGCGGGCGGACTCACGGAGGTGGTGTTCACTTGGTTGGCGCGCAGCTGCCGTGGGGATGAGGTGGGCGACCCTGGATTCGTCGCGTTCGAAGTCGGCAGCTCCGTGCCCGGCGCCGGGGCGCCAGTGGAGGTCGCGAGGGCCGTGGTGCCGGGGGATTGCGCCTGCGAACCTGGCGTCCAGCGGTTGGTGGTCTCCGACCGTCTGGCGCTGAATCTGTTCCGTTCCGGCGGCGTGGAAGTGCGGGTTCTGGGCGGCGGACATGAGGTCGCGTGGGCCACGGTAGAAGCGGGCGGGGTCCGCCGGGTTTTGTTTGACGCGTACGGCGGCGACGACGGCGAAACGGCGCAGCCGGACCTCTGTGTCGCCGGTGCCTCCGTCTGGGTGACCGGGCGAGCGGCCCTCCACCTGGAAGCCTGCGACGACGGCAACCTGGAGGGCGGCGACGGGTGTTCGGCCGACTGCAACCTCGAGGCCTGCGGCAACGGATTTGTAGATCCCGCAGAGGGCTGCGACGACGGTGGCAGGGTCGCCGACGACGGCTGCTCGGACACCTGCACCCTGGAGCGCTGCGGCGACGGGAACGCCGACGCCGGCGAGGCGTGTGACGATGGCGGCACGCAGGCCGGGGACGGTTGCGATGGCTCGTGCCGCCGGGAAGTCTGTGGGAACGGCCGCGTGGATGAGGGAGAGGCGTGTGACGACGGAAACCTTCGCGGCGGCGACGGGTGTTCCGAGAGTTGCGCCACCGAGCTGTGCGGGGACGACAAGCGGGACGTCGGCGAAGGGTGCGACGACGGCAACGAACAGGACGGGGACGGATGCTCTTCCGCGTGCCGCGTGGAGGCGTGTGACCCCGGATCCGACCGGGACCGGGACGGCCTCAGCGACTGTGTGGAGACGGGGACGGGTTGGTTCGTCGACCTCGATGACACCGGAACAGACCCGGATATAGCCGACACGGATTCCGACGGGCTCTCCGATGGCGATGAAGTGCTCGGGACACCCGCCGGACTCGATCTGCGCGCTTTGGGGGCCCAACCTGGGCGCCGGGACGTATTCGTAGAGGTGGACTGGTTTGAAGACAGCGAGGTGTGCGGGTTCAGCCACAGCCACCAGCTGGGGCGGGACGCCGTGCGCATCGCTGTGGAGACCTTTGCCGCGGCACCTGTGCGAAACCCGGACGGATCCTCAGGGGTCACGCTGCACGTGGAGCACGGGCAGGATCGACCGCTCCAGGGCGGAAACCTGATCGTCGACGAGGACGCAAACATCACAGGCCGGGTAGATGGTGAGTTTCTCGAGCTGAAGGCGCAGCATTTTGCCGAGGATCGGCACGGCGTCTACCACTATGTCATCGCGGCCCACAGCTACGACGGGACCGGGTCCAGCGGCTGGGCAGAGATCAACGGGGACGATTTTCTCGTGGCGACCCACTGCTGGCACGACAACGACGTCTGGGTCGCGGGGACGCTCATCCACGAGCTGGGTCACAACCTGGGCCTGAACCACGGTGGGAACACCGGCTGCAACTTCAAGCCGAACTACCCCTCCGTGATGAACTACCAGTTCCAGTTCTTTGGCGCGGATCTCGACTGTGACGGGGGAGGGGATCGGGTGGTGGACTACTCGCGGGGCAGCCGCGGACCGCTCGATGAGTCCGCCCTGGATGAGCGCGTCGGCATCTGTGGGCCCCCGTTGGACTGGAACGGTAGCGGAGAAATCGAGCCCTCGGTGTCCGTGAACATCAACGCTGGCGAGCGGAACCAGAACGCGTGCGGCGGCGTGCTTTCGGTCCTCGGTGACCACGACGATTGGGGCGCGTTGCGCCTCGGCGGTGTGTCGGATGGCGATGGCGCGTCTCCCGACGACATTGCCGTGTGCGCTGGACCCGGGGGTACCCGATGAGGTGGCATTTCTGGATGGTGATGAGCGCGACCGTGTTGGCGACGACCCCCGCTGCGGCCCAATGGGAGACTGTCGAGATGCCCGCGCGAGCGCAGCATTCGGTCGTGGCGCTGCAGGACGGTCGCCTTCTGGCCCTCGGCGGCACGGATGCGGACGGGATTCAGGCGACGACACTCGTCTATGACGGGGCGTGGGAGTTTGGTCCTCGCCTGCTGACGCCGCGGCGCGGCGCGGCCGCCTGCGTGGACGGCGACGGGCTGGTTCATCTGGTGGGCGGGTACGGGGACGGTGCCCAACGGGCCGAGCATGAGATTCTGGACCCGGTGGAGCTCGTCTGGACTTCGGCGACGCCGCTGCCTGCGGCGGGGTGGGAGCTGGCGTGCGCCACGGACCCCGCCGGCAACGTCCATGTACTCGGTGGCGAAAGTCGCCTGGCTCGCCATGACATCTGGGACGCGGAGGCCCGCGATTGGGTCCAGGGTGAGCCGATGCCGGAAGGGCGTCTGCAGCACGACGCGATCTTTGGCCCTGACGGGACGCTCTACATCGTTGGCGGGGGTTCGCGCGAGGAACTGAGGACCGATCTGCTCGTGTGGCGCGAGGACGAGGGTTGGTTCC
>CALBXO010000812.1 GCA_937890335.1 uncultured Pseudomonadota bacterium
CGGCAGCTGGCCATGCGCATGCTCGCCAGCGAGTCCCGCATCAACGTGTCCGACGTGCGAACCGGACGGCTCAAGGAGCACGAGTGGGCGCGCCTGATTCAGGCCACGGCGGCTCTGTCCAAGGCCAAGATCTACATCGACGACACGCCGGCGCTGACGGTTCAGACGCTCGCCAGTCGCGCCAAGCGCCTGCGCGCCGAGCACCAGCTCGACATGATCGTGGTGGACTACCTCCAGTTGATGGAGACGTCCAAGAAGAACATCAACAGCCGCGAGCAGCACATCTCCGACATCTCACGGTCGATGAAGGTGCTGGCCAAGGAGCTCGACATTCCCATCATCGCGTTGGCGCAGCTCAACCGCGGCGTCGAGCAGCGGCAAGACAAGCGACCGATGATGAGTGATCTGCGCGAGTCCGGCGCCATCGAGCAGGACGCCGACATCATCGGCTTTGTCTACCGCGACGAGTACTACAACGAGGACACCGAGCTGAAGGGAATCGCCGAGTTCATCATCGGCAAGCACCGCAGCGGCTCGACGGGCAAGGTTCAGCTTCGGTTCTTCCCGGAGTTCACCCGGTTCGACAATCTCGCGCCGGACGGCGCGCACTCGGACGCGGACGCGCCGCCGTTCTGACCGCGCACTCAGAGTACCTGATGGGTTGGATCGTTGAGGCGTGGGCCGCTGTCTACCAGCTGACGCCCAGTTGCACGGCCGCGCCGTCGGGCGTGACCGTGGGGGCGATGCGCCATCCCGTGGCCGGTGGAGCGTCGCCCTCGTCGAGCAAGTCCATGGTAATCAGCGCTGCGCCGGTCACTGCGACGGCGGTGCCCACAACGTAGATGGCGATGGCGAGCAGGGTGTTGAGCTGCAATTCGTCCTTGCGGTCGCTGTACTCCTTCTCCGTCGCGAACCCGCCGCGCAGGTTTCGGGCTTTGGCCTTCTCTTTGGCGTCGCCGGTTGGGATGTCGAGCAGGACGGCATCCAGACCAATCGTAAGCAGGCCGGTCCCCAGCAGGGACAACCCCCAGATCATGTCCGCGCTCATTGCCTCCGAGGGTTTCTCCGGACCGGGCCCGCCGTTGTTGCCGGCGCCGTTGTTCGCGCCCACACCGTTGTTGGGGCCCTTGAGATCGGGAGCGGGCGCGCATTGGTCCAGGACGGCTTCCGCGGCGGGGCGCGCCTCGGCCGGAAGCGTGGCTTCCAGTGCGGCGTTGGCCCACAGCACAGCGTTCTCGCAGTCTCCGAGTTTGGTGTAGCTCACCGCGATGTTGAGCAGGTTGTTTGCGTGCGGTCGAATCTGGTTGGCGCGCACGACGAGGTTGATGGCGGTCTGGTACTCGCCGGCGGCATAGGCCGCGGCCGCCTCCGATTCGAGTCGCTGTAGCTCTTCGTCGACGGAGTCGGCGCAGGCTAAGGACGCGAGGCAGGTCACGAGGATGGCGAGCACAATGGCGACGAACTTGGGCATGGTTTCCTGCGCCCGTGTTGCCTAGTTGAAGAGTTTGGGGTTGTCCCTTGGCTTCTTCGTATTGTTGGACGGGCCTGCGCCCGGATCGAACAACGCGGGTTTACGCGTTTTACCATCGGAGCCGCCTTTCTTTCCAGTTTGTACGCCCCGAGGGTTGGATCCGCCATCGGAGATGGGGGGCGACTTGTCGCGTCCGGGTCGGCCATTCTTGCGCAGGTTGGCGGTGATGATGCCCTCGCTCCAGTCCACCTTCACGGTCTTGCGATGGAAGCCACGGGAGCGAAGCTCCAGCTCCAGGGGTTTGTCACCGAATTTGGCCCGGTTGAGCTGCAGCGGCGTGCTGCCAACGGCGCGGCCCCGCAGATAGACCTTCGCGCTGGTGTTCGTCTGCACCTCGACCATGTCGTACATGGTGGGCGCGCGCCCGGCGTCTGCTTCCGCGGCCGGCGCGGCGACGGCCGCCGCCCCAGGGGAGCCGGCGTCGGGCGCCTCGACGGGTACAATCACGGCGGCGACCGGTTCCGATGGGTTCGCGGCCGCCTTTGGGGCGTCACCGGCCGGTTGTGCACCGGGAGCGGGCGCCTTGGGGGGCACCGCACTCGGTTTTGCCGGGCTGGCCGGCTGGACCGACGCCATGGACAGGGTGCCGGTGTCCACGAGGACGGCGTACGTGGCCACTCCGACCCCCACGATCAGGACCAGGAGAAAGAGCAGCGCGGCGACGACAAATGCGGTGGCGTTGGATCGGGTGGCGGTCGAGAAATGGCCGGTGTCGACTTCATCGGTGTAGTCGTCGCGCACCGAGTCCATCGGCTCGAGGTCTTCGTCCTGCAGGGCCGCCACCATGACCGTAGCGGCGTTGCCGTGGTCGACGACGCGCGCTCTGTCGCCGGGGCGGATCTGGTCCACTTCCACGGTGGTGAACACGTCACTCTCCGTGTCCACGTCCACCGTGGGTGGCCCGTCGCCGTCCAAGGTCGTGGCCTGGCCGTCGAACAGGAGCGCGCTGACCTCCATCTCGCCTGCTTGAAGCACGCGGGCGAAGTGGTTGGCGTCGGTGAATCGCTCGCGCGGGTCCTTGGACATCGCCCGGCGGATCACCTGGCCGATGAACGCTTCCTGGAAAGGGGATGGCAGGGGGGGGACCGCGTTGGAGATGTGCTTGATCGCGATGTCCATCGGGCTCGTGCCGTCGTAGGGCACGCGCCCGGCGAGACATTGGAACGCGATGCAGCCCATGGCGTAGACATCGAGGGCCGCGGTGAGGTCCTTCTTGCCGCTGGCCTGCTCGGGCGCCATATACTCCGCGGTTCCGGCCACCAGGCCGGTGCGGGTCAGGCGTTCACGGACCACAGGGTCCCAGTCGCCGTCCACAGCCTTGGCGATCCCAAAGTCCAGCACCTTCACGACGCGCTCCGCGCGTCCGCGGTTGCACAGGAAGATGTTCTCCGGCTTGATGTCGCGGTGAACGATGCCCTTGCTGTGGGCCTCCCCGAGGCTTCCGAGCGCCTGCATCAGGATCTCAGAGGCGTCTTCTACGGTCAGTCGTTTGTGCCGCGCCAGGTACTGCTGGAGGGTCTCCCCATCCAGGTATTCCATGGCGATGTACGGCATGGCCTCGATTTCGGGCGCTGGCTGATGGGTACCGTGGTTGTAGATGACGACGGAGTTTGGGTGACTGAGGCTGGCGGCCAGGCGCGCTTCCCGCGCGAACCTCTCCACGACGCCCTGAGTGGTCATCGCGTGGGGTAGCAGCATCTTGATGGCTACGTCGCGCTCCACGACGCCGAGCTGCCGCGCGCGAAACACGACGCCGAACCCACCGCGGCCGAGTTCAGGGCCGAGCTCATATTGACCGCCGATGATTTCACCGGGACCGGGAATGCGGATGACCTGGGCCATTCGACTCTACGTGTCTTCCAGATGCGACGTGGGTGCGTCGAATCGCATCGGGAAGGGGACTTCCATTCTGGAATTGCCGCCGACCAAACACACTACCACGACGCTGCCCGGTTCGGTAGCCGAAGCCCGTCCGTGCGCGTCTTCAAGACCAGCCAGATTAGAAACCGTGGGGCACCTCCTCTGATTCCTTCTCTTTGGCCTTCGGTGGTTTTGTCACGGGCGCTTCCTTGGGCTTGGGGTCGGCCTTGGGCTCTGGTTTGGGCTCTGGTTTTGGCTCGGCTTTCTTTTCTTCCGGCTTCTTCACGTCGGCCGAGGCCGCGGGTTCCTTCTTTTCTGACGCAGCTGGTGCCGCGGGCTTCTCGTCCGGGTCCGCTTTGGGGACCGCGACGGCGTCCTTCGGCGCGTCTTTGTTGTCCTTGTCGCCCGCGGGCTCCGATCTGGGCTTGCCGTCCGATCTTGGACGGCGCGGTTTCTCGGCAGCGGCTACGGTTTTTGGGGCAACATCCACCGCGACCTCGTCTACGGCGGCGTCCGGTTCGGGTTCCATGGGTTCGGAGCCGGCGTCCGGTTCCTGGGCGGCCACGGGCGCAGGGTCGGGCGCGGCGATCGCCGGCTTGTCGGAAGAGGGGGCAGGCTGGGCGTTCGCGGGCGGCGTCACGTTGACGGTGGCGGGCGGTTGCGGTTCCGGCGGTTCCTGCTCGCCGAAGAGAAGGAAACCGAGGACGCCGAGCGCAAGGACACCGGCGACGACGGCCAGCGCGCTCAGGCCGATGGTGAACCCCTTCTCGTCGGGCGGCGCAGGGGTCGACATCGCATCAAGGGCGCCGCTGTGGGGCAGGAGCGGTGGAGGAGCGTTCTCGGTGGTGGCCGAGTTCGGCGGCGCGGGCACCGGGTGTCGAGTTGGTGCGGTCCCCCCTGTGATGTCGAACGTGCCCGTCTCGCCCGTCTTCAGGGCGTTGAGCATCGTCATCGCGTCTGCAAAACGCACGCTGGGATCTTTGTTGAGCGCACGGATGATCACCTGACCCACGACGGTGCCGGCGACCACTGCGGGGAGATCCGGGATGG
>CALBXO010000813.1 GCA_937890335.1 uncultured Pseudomonadota bacterium
CCGGTCGCCTCCACGGTCAACGCCTGCTCCGCTGTACCGGCCGCCACCAACGCGAACGTGGGCTTGAGGCGCGCCATGATCTCGATGTGCGCGTCCCTGTGAGGGTTCGCATCCAACCCGATGATACCGGCGCCAAAAGGCCGGTCACCCAACAGCGCCTTGGTCTGCGCGATGGTCTGCTCTGCGATGTGCGGCGGCATGTTGCCGAGTGCGAGCCACGGCATGCCGCCGGACTCGGCGACGGCGAGCGCAAACGCTGGCGTGTCGCTGGTCTGGGCCATGGGCCCCTGGTGCACGGGCAGCGCGGTTCCGTTCACCTTGGAGATGCCCTCGCCGGGCGCCAACGCGAAGCGCTGCTGCACGCCATCCAGGATTTCCAGAGTCTGTAGATGCACCGCCCGGACGATGTCGCAGGTCTTCCCAAGGGCAGCCATTGGCACCGCCAGCGCCGCGTCCTGTCCCAACGGCAGCAGCTCGCTCTTCAGGTCCGGGTCCACGCAGTTGGTGGCAATCCGGGCCCCAACCTCACGCCAGAACGCCGGCGCGTCCCCGCCCGCCTCGAGCTTGGCCATCTCGCGCGGGGGACGCGTGCCCAATTGCCCATAGACACGCAGCCTGCGCCCAAACCGGCGGCCAAGCTGCGCGGTGTCCGCAGGGTTGAAGCCCGCCAGGCGATCTCGCAGGCTGGCGGATGTGGGCGCGTCCTCGGCCAGCAGGAGCTGGTCGCTGAGAACCACCCCAGCGGCGCCCAAAAGCCGCAGCGCCGCCGTCGAATCCAGCCCCGCGCCACCCCAGGCGACCATCTGAACGGCGGTGAAACCCGCCGCGTCGAGCGCAGCACGGGTGGCCCGCAGCAGAACGCTTACACTGGCCTCGGAGACAAAACCGCCCGCCTCCAGGCCGCGCACGATGACAAAGCTCGCGCCCACCGCAGCTGCCGCAACGGCCTCGGCAGGC
Organism: uncultured Pseudomonadota bacterium; assembly: GCA_937890335.1. Classification (GTDB taxonomy): domain Bacteria; phylum Myxococcota_A; class Bradymonadia; order Bradymonadales; genus CALBXO01. The sequence continues at coordinate 958 of CALBXO010000813.1, forward strand.
GACGTGGTCTCCGACCCGACCACGTGACCGGCGGTGCGCAGCAACCGCGTCGCCCGCGCCACATCTGCGTCCTGAACAGTCGGGCAAACAACCACGACGCGTCCCGCATCACCCACGAGCGCGCGGGCCTGATCGGCGCCGAGCCGAACCCAGTAGTCGTGCGCCTCGACCGCGCCACCGACGTGATCAACCAGCGCATGGCCGCCCGCGGCGACCACCTCCTGTGCGCGCGTCCGCCACGCCCCCTGTGAAGGGAGGTTCGCAATCACAAACGCTCCATCCATCTCGACGGTGGCGGAGTCTACGGCGGTATCGCTCTGCTGGGTCTTGTCCATGACGCTCTCATTCCGGGTGTCTGCCGGGTGTGCACGCGCCTTTTACACAGACAATGCCAAGCCATTATTCCTTCTTATCAAATATGTTTTCTGTTTATACTGCCGTTGAGTGGTGATTCAGCAGTCAAGGCCCGCGCAACATTGGGTGACGGGCGAGTCACGCCAGGGCCGCGAGCCATCCCCGACGCGGGGCCTGAGATTCGGCACGCACGAAAAGCAACGGGAGCCCCGTGTTTCGCAACAGGGCTCCCGTCAGGCAGGGGTATCAGTCGATGTGGGAGCAGGTGCGAAACTTCGTTCGCACCGGCCTGGTTCAGGCGTCGAACTCGTCGGCATCGCCGCGGAAGATCGCGCGTGCCTGGCTCACCCAGTCGATGATCTGAACGCGACCGCCGTCGGACTGCTCCATGACGGGCCATTGGTCATCGCCGACCATCCAACGCGTGGACTCTGGCTGGCGCTGGCGCAGGCTCTCACCCGCAGTCAGCCCAATACAGACCAGCAGCGCCAAGGGCTCAAAGTCGCGAGGTTGAGACTGAGGGGGGATCATGTTCGCGTCGCGCCGCACGTCTTCGCGCAGGTAGAACTCCAGACCCGGCCGAACGGACTCGGAGGCGAGCTCCAGGCCGATGGTGCTGTAGCGCTCAAGGGCATCGACAAACCAGACGGCGATCGCCTGGACGGTGGCGGCGTCCGCCGGCACACGCGGCGCTGGTGTTTCCACCCGCGCCAGGCCCTCCATGGGGGCCGTGGGCGGCCCGGAAACGTGGCACCAGTCGAGCAGGTCCGGCAGCGCGTGCCCGGAGAAGAACACGAACACCGGCGACGCGCCGATCTCCCAGTCCGCCAGGCTGTGGTGTCCGTAGACGCGAAGGAACTCATGCTGCAGCTCCTCGTCCCACGGCGCAGTGGAGACGAACAGCCCATACTCGTTGCCGCCCACCAGGGCACGGAACGCGGCCAGATGCGCCGTGAGCGCGTCGCTGGCGCCGTCCTGAAGGGGATGCTCCTCCACCTCAAGATTGGCAACGCGGCACATGGTCCTGAACTCGGCCACCGCGTCATCGAGGGGCACGTCGGCGTCGGGATCCCAGCCGGGCAGGAACTCCAGCGGGTCGATGGTCATCTCCATCGACACCGGCGGAGCCAGCTGACCGACGGCGAAGAACGCTTCGTAGTTGTCCCAGACGTCGCAACTGGCGCCCTTCTCAAAGCGCCGGAACACATAGTCGATGACCGGGAAGGTGGACGCGGTCCCATGCTGGGCCAAACGCGGCCATTGTGTCCCCTCGGCGTCGCCCCAGATGAGTTCCTCCAGGTGGTTGAGCCGAATCGCCTCACCCGCGACACAGCCGAGCAGCGTCAGGGTCGCGTGGGGAACGTATTGGAGCCCATCGGGTATCTTCGCGCCTGGGTCATCACCGAACCAGCGGATCTCTTCGAGCACCAGCTGGTTGACCACGGAGAGCCACTGAAGATCGTCCGGCGTCGTGCGGACCTCGTAGAGCTCGGCAATCAGGCCACGGCCCACGGCGCCGAGATCCATGCAATCTTGTCCGGCCAGCTCCTGCCCATCCACGGCGTCCCACGCCAGAATCTCGAGGACCCCCGCGACGGCGGTTCCAAACAGGAAGGCCACCTCCCCAGGCACAGCGTGGGTCGCAAAAATGTCGAACCGCGGCATGGCCGGTCCGGCCTTGACCGGCGCCATCGTCGCGATGAAAGCGTCTGTACGTTTGGCGTTCCACTCGCCAGCAGCCGCGACGACTACGTGTTCGACATCGTCACCGTCGGGATCAAACGGATCCGGCAGGCGGCAACTGTAGAGGCTGGCAAAATCGTTCAGTTCCGCTGGGAGGTCCAGGTCCAGGCGTTGGAGCTGAATCCCGCGCCCACCTGCGGCCTTCTCAACCTGTCGTGACAGCTCGTCCAAGGGCCAGGCGCGACCGGCGACGACCTGCGCGGGGCTTGGGAGTTGAACGGCAGCGTCGGACTCGAGCTGGCTCGTCGTCATGCATCCTTGAGGTGGGGGCGCTGAACGCGCGGTATGAAGTAACCACGTCTATCTAGGTACGCGGCGTCGGCACGTCAAGGCGCAGCGCCGACCGGCGCCGCTTGTCTGGCCCCGGTCTCCTCAAACCGAAGCAAACGGGTTGAGTAGAGAATGAAGAGCACGCGCCAGACGTCTTCCCCGCGTACGTGGGGGGACCCGTCAAAGTGCCTCACCACACCCTCGATGCTCTGACTGTCACGCGCGGCCGCGGCGATACCCAACTCGCGCGCCGACATGTTGAGACCATCGAGGTTCAGAGGGCCGTCGGACACGAAGAAAATCTCCCGCGTCTGGCGACCGTCAAAGGTGCTTCGGATCATGTCCATCGAGGTGCGGGTGCGAATGCCCTGCACGATGATCTCCAGCAGGTTGATGCCGAGCGGGTACATCTCGTAGGCCGACTTCTGCCCCGGATGCCACGAGAAGCTGCCCCGATCCCAGGTAAAGACATCCAGCAGCTTCTGCCGCGCCTGCAGACTCAAGTAGTGGAACAGCTCCACGCTCGGCAGCATGCACTCCCGCACCAGCACATCCCCGAGGCGCCCCCCAAACTCGCTGAGCCGCTCCAGGGCCACCTGCAGCTGCGACGGACTGATCACGCCCCCCTCACAGAGAAAGTTGCCGAGCAGCTCGTCGCTCTTGTTGGACGCGACGTACCCCGGCGCGCCGTCGTCGAGATAGACGTCCTTCTGGACCGCGCGGTCGGAGACCGTGAGAAGCCCGTGGTCTTTCTGCTCCCAGAGATCGTAGAGGAGCATCGGAAACGGGACGCGGACCAGGTCACCCTCGTAGAAGTCCTCTTCCTCTTCCACGCCGTGGTCGCCGCCGAGAAACTCCGCGGAATTCGAGCGCCGGGCCCGACGGCGCTCGCTGACGCCACCGTCGCCCTTGCTCAGGCCCAGGTGGTGGCTGCTCGCCATCCCCCCGACCCGATCATTGGGCTGCCGCAGGTCCTCCAGGAGCGCCGCGACCTCGGGGATGTCAAACATGGAAACCCACGGCCCCTGATCCCGACTCACCGCGGACCCTGTCTCGTCCTTGCGGTGCTTGAGAATGCTCAGGAGGGTCTCGAGGCTCATGGGACCAACGATCTGACCGTTCGGCTCGCGGAAGCGGTAGCGCGCGACCTGCGGCGACTCCAGGTTTGGGAAGACCGCAGGGTCGTCCGGGTCCGCGTAGCGGTGATCGGTCTCTTCCTGGAACTCCCGCGCGAACACCCGGCGAAGGAACCGACCCAGATCGTCTTCCGACACCCGGAGATCACTCCTGAACACAAAATCCAACAGGTCCCGATGAAACGCGCCCGCGCTCTGGTAGCGGACCTGGCGGCTGTGGGCGAGAGCGCGTGTGACGATGCCCCGCAGGTCCGCCGGCAGAAAACGCAGGTCCTCGAGGTCCTCGTCCAGCTCCCCGTCGCGGATCTTGAGCATCACGTCGAGGTCGTTCTGGCCCATGAAGAGCCGCCGCATCGTGAGCATCTCGAACAGAATCACGCCAGCGGCGAAGATGTCGGACCGGTGGTCAATCTCCTCGCCGTTGATCTGCTCCGGCGACATGTAGCCGACCTTGCCCTTGAGCATCCCGACTTCGGTCCGGGCGCGCTGCGTCGTCGCCTTGGCCACGCCAAAGTCCCCGATCTTCACGTCTCCCGTGTAGCTGAGCAGGATGTTGCAGGGGCTCACATCGCGATGGATGATCTTGAGGATCTCGCCGCGGCGTCCGCGGGCGCGGTGCGCATAATCGAGTCCTCGCAGCTTGGACATGGCGATGTAGAGCGCCAGTTTCAGCGGCAGCCGAACCTGCAAGGCGTCACACCGCGCGAGGACCTCCAGCAGGTCCTTTCCGTGCACGCACTCCATCGTGATGTAGAACTGCCGACCGATCTCACCGAGATCAAAAACCTGGACGATGTTCGGGTGATGCAGCTGCGCCGCGAGGCGCGCCTCATCGATGAACATGTCGAGGAACTCTCGATCGTCCACCAGATGCGGCAGGATCTTCTTGACCGCGTACTCGCGCTCAAAGCCGTGACCCGCGAAGGTCTTGGCTCGGTAGATCTCGGCCATCCCGCCACTGCCGATCTTCTCGAGTAGCAGGTACTTGCCCAGCCCTACCGGCTGGAAGCTGCGGTCCATGCGCGTCACCCCCGCACACTACCACGGCGCGGGGAGTCGAGGCACTTGTTGGGCCCTTGGATCCGGCACGAATAACTCCCCGCTCGCCGGATCCATGGCCAACGAGGGGTGATCACCCGCGGGCCCCACCCCATCGAGCAGCACGTAGACGCTGTCCCCCCGCAGTAGACTGACCCCCGCCGAGTGACGAATGGCCAGCTGGCCGTCGGGCCCGGGAAGCAGGCCGCTCACGTCGTCCAGACGCACGTCGAACGCCGCCGCGGTCCCGAGCCGATCTCCGCCTCCGGCGATGGCGGTGAGTTGACCTCGGCGGCCGGGGGGGCCATCGCTGGGCTCGAAGCGAAAGACGCGCCCCCCCGAGGCGAGCACAAGGCTCTCGCCGTCCGCAGCGATCGCAGTGATTTTCGTCAGCGGGGCTCCCTCATAGAGGACTCGCGTGGGCGTGGATCGCGTAAACCCTGTGGGGCCGGGTTCCCAGCTCAACAGGCAGTCGCCGACACCCGCCACCAGCGCCCCATTGTCCAGGCCCGCCATCACCGGCAGTTCATCGGCCAGGCGGGCGTCCGCGGCGGTGCGCCCCTCCAGCGCCGCCATGGTCACACCGGACACCTGCTCGCCCTCCACGAAAATCTCCCCGTCCTCAACGCTCACGGCAGCGCCGGACACATAGACCCGCGGAGGGCCCGGAGGCGCAACCGCCGATGCGCCGTCCGCACAGACCAGCCCTGCGCTCGGCCCCTCGTGCGCGAGCAGCTGCTCGCCCGTCGCCGCGTCGTACGACCAGACCGCGTCTTCGGAGACCAGGTGTACCGGGCCAGCTCCGCAGGCCGGAGCCACCGCCGTTCCCCGGGGG
>CALBXO010000814.1 GCA_937890335.1 uncultured Pseudomonadota bacterium
TCGAGGTGCCAGATCTCCTCGGGATTGCAGGGCTGGCCGGGGACGCGGGTCTCGTCGCCATGATCGACAATACATTCGCGTCGCCGGTCAACTTCCGCCCCCTTGAGCACGGATTCGACGTGGAACTGCACAGCGCCACGAAATACCTCAACGGCCACTCCGACATCGTCGCCGGAGCGATCCTGGGCTCCGCGTCATTTGTCCGGGAGGCGGCGGTCAAGCTCGCCCACTTCGGCGCCAGCCTCGACCCGCACGCGTGCTTCCTACTCGAGCGCGGACTCAAGACGCTGCCTCTGCGCGTACGACAGCAGAACGCCAACGCCCTGGCGCTCGCGCGCGCCCTGGATTCGCACGAACGCGTGAAGCGTGTTCACTACCCCGGCCTCGAATTGCACCCTGACCACATCCGGGCCACGACGCTCTTCGCGGGCTGCGGCGGAGTGCTGTCAGTCGAGCTCCACGGCGACGCCCAGGACGCGGACCGGTTCATGCGTCGCCTCAAGCTGGCGGCCATCGCCCCGAGTCTCGGCGGTGTCGAGACTCTGGTGACCCGCCCGGCCACCACATCCCACGCCGGCATGACCGCCGAAGCACGCGCGGCAGCCGGCATCCCCGAGGCGCTTGTCCGGGTCGCCGTGGGTATTGAAGCAACCGCCGACCTCGTGCATGACTTCACGCGGGCGCTCGCCGAATGAGAAGCGCGCACGACCGTAGACCGGCAAGGATGTGAAACAACTCTTCGTGACAGCGCTGCTGCTGGCCTTGTGTTCCCCCGTCATGGCGGCGGCCGAGGTCACGCCGACCGGGCAGGTGGGGCTCCGATACCGCGGGTTCTTCCTCGTCGACGGCCCCGATTCTGAGCTGTACGACAACCGGCCGGAGACCGACGTCCGCCTCGGCGCCCGCATGACGGACCCCGACCTGCTGCTGCGGGCGGACATCGTTGTCGCCGTGGGCGATGGCCGCGCCCCCTCACAGCGCTGGACGCTCCTGCCCGCCTTCGGGGCTGCGGACACCTTGCACATCGACACCGCCTCCGTGGGCTGGGGGTTCGACGCCATTCCCGAATTGGAGGTCCGGATCGGGCGTGCGGCCGTGCCGTGGGTTCATTCGGGCCTCGTGTGGGACGAGGACGTTCGGCTGCCGGGTCTTCACGCCCGCTACGTACGCCTGGGCAAGGCCGGCTCTACCCTGCAGCAGCTGCGCATCACGCCCGGCTACCTCTACCTGTCGGCCGGCGGGGTCACCCCCAACGACGAAGCCTGGGCCATCGCGGGGGAGGTTGGCGCCACCCTCGCCCTCGGTACCGCCGAACTCGACGTGGACCTCGGGACTTTCCATCTTTTGGGGCACAGACACCTCGGACGCGCCATCGCCCGCGGTGACGTACGCGTCGGCCCGAATACAGCCGGGTTTACGCGGAACACGACGCCCACGGACGCTGATCCCGATGCTCTCGAATTGACGCAACGGTTGGGTCGGGACGGGTTCGCGAGCAGGTTTCACCTCGTCACTGTCCACCTGGAACTCGGATTTGACCTGGCCGACGACCTGCCCGGTGCTGTCGCGCTCAGCGGTGTCGTCAACCTCGGGGCGGACGGGCCGGGCGCCGACCTCCCGTTGGGGGTCGTTCTCGCCTTTGTGATCGGGGATGCGGCCCAACCTGGCGACGGCGAGATCGCCCTGGAGGGTCTCTTCATCGGAGCCGACGCAACTCTGGACGTGTTCAACCGCGATGTGTGGGGAACCAACATCGCTGGTGGCGGCGTTCGCGCGGCTTTTGTGCCGTGGACGGGATTGACTGTCGCCTTCCGTACGTTGCTGTCGGTGCCCGCGGACAAGGATCGGAGAGCCCTGGGACAGGCCCGCGGGGAGCTCGGCCAAGGGGATGAACTCGCGGTCCAGATACACGCGTCGACCTCGTATGCCTTCTGATACCTTCGCACCTCCGTCCGGCGATCTGGCGCCGAGCACGCTGATACTCGGCCACGGCTATTGTGGCCGGGCTCTCTCCGGAAGATGGAGCGATGGAGCGACCTCGCCCACCACGCCGAGGGCCGGATGGCGTGTGGGCGAGCCGCTCGCCGCCCCGAAGGCGCCGTTCGACATCGTCTGGCTGGTACCCCCCACGGACCCGACGGCGGTCCGCTCCACCCTGGAATTCCTGCTCGCCCGCGGGGCGCGCCGCGCCGTGTATGTGAGCTCAACGTCGGTCTACGGCAACGCGCCCGGCGTGGCCGATGCGACGACGCTCCGTCGCCCAACCACTGACCGGGGCAGGGCGCGATGCGCGGAGGAGGACGTCTTTGTCGGTCTCGGCGGGTGTGTTGTCCGGCTGCCGGGAATCTACGGGCCCGGCCGCTCGATATTTGACCGCCTGACCCGCGATTACAGGCTGGTGGACGGCGGGAAGAAATGGTCCGCTAGGGTCCATCGGGATGACGTAGCCATGGGCATCGACATCTTGCTACGGCACGGCACTGGGGGCGCGTGGCTGCTCTGCGACGACGAGCCATTTCAGGTCCGTGACCTGGTCGCGTACGCCTGCGGTTTGCGCGGAGTACCCATGCCGCCGAGCGAATCCCTGGAACAATTCACCGCGCGCCGCGGCGAGTTCGCGGCGAGCTTCTGGCGACACGCGAACCGCTACGACGCCAGCGCCATTGCGTCGTTGCCGGGGTTTGCGCTCAAATACCCCAGCTGGCGCGATGGGCTTGCCGCGATTCATCGTGACGCGGGCTCGGCGCCGCCATCGGAGGAGTGAGATGGAGTTCGATTTCCAAGCGTACATTCGAGACAGAAAGGGAGGCGGCGATCGACGCGCCGCGTCCGGGCTCGGGTATGCCTTTGCGCGGGACCGTCGCGTGATGCGGACCCTGGACATGGCCAAGCCCGTGAAGCTCGCAATCGATGCGAGTACGCGGTTGGGGGCAGGTCGCTTTGATGCGATTCTTGAGGCGAGCCAGGTCGCGTCGGCCAACAAGCCCGAGGGCCTCCTCGACGCCGTCGCGACCGTCTGCAAGAAGCTCCAGGCCACCGCGCCGGATCGGGTGCACATCGCGGCTGACGACCGCCTCGGACACTCCACGGCCCTGGCTCACCGCGGCGACGAGCTCCTCGTCGTGACCCCGGCGATGCTGGAGCTGACCGCGGCTCAGCAGGCGTTCCATCTGGGGCGAGCGCTGGGCCATCTCCAGCACGGACACGCCCTGTACCTGGGCGCAGCGTGGCTGCTCGCCGACGAACCGGCGAGCTTCCTGCGGTGGATCGTCAAACCGGCCAGCGCCGCGCTCGAGTCCTGGTCCCGGCTCGGTGACGTGACCGCAGACCGGGCCGGACTCCTGGCCACGGGCGACCTGGCATTGTCCGTGGCGGAGATCATGCGGCTGTCGGGGGTCGTGGGTGATGGGGCCGAGGTGCTCGCGGAAGGCGGCATGGCGGATCTCGATGAGGTTCTCGCGGGACGAATTCGGGCGCTTCAGACGTTCTCGGAAGCGGAGGTGTTTCGCCGCAGCGTCGGCCTGGACGGCGGCGACTCGTTGACCAGCGTTGACAGTCGTGTGGAGGCCGTAATAAAGCTCGTGTAGGCCTGCATCGGGCCGGTGAGTAGACCGCAACGCCGCGACGCAAAGATGTGAAGCGTACGGTCGGAACCGACGCGTAACCAGTTCTGTCGCCGATTTGAACCGAACACAGCCTCTTGTGCACCCAGTCAGGTCGGTCCTCTTCACGGGGGGCCACGGGGACTGGGATTGTACGGGCGGAAACGTTCGGGGAAGGCAACGGGCATATGGCATACGCGCTCGCCTTACCAACACGTTGCACGTCCGAGGCGTTCGCACTCGGCTTGCACACGAAAACCGCTGCCCGATGCGGGCCACCCTTCGCGTTTCGCCGGAGACAGCGCCGTGACCCAGACCACACAAGAACTTGAGGGACTCCTCGTCGACCTTGCCAAGGTCGCCAGCGATGAGGGCATGAAGACCCTCGCAGCCGAGATCATTTCAGAGCGGTTGCCCGCGCTGCGCGAGGGGCGTGTGACCGTGGTCGTGCTCGGCGAGTTCAACCACGGCAAGACCACGATGCTCAACGCGCTGCTCGGCGCTGAAGTCCTGCCCATGGGGATCACGCCGACCACCGCTGTGATCACCCACCTCAAATACGCTGAAAAGCCGGGCGTCACCGTCCACCTCGACGACGGAACCCAGACCGAAGGCAAGCTCACGAACCTGCCTGCGCTCGTCGGGTCGGAGCAGACCGCGGAGCCGCGGTTCGTGGAAGTGCGCTATCCCGCTGAGATTCTCACCGGCAACCTTCTGCTCGTCGATACGCCGGGCGTGAACGACATCAGCCGCCAGCGGGTGGAGATCACGTACGGGTACGTGCCCAAAGCCGATGTGGTCGTGTACGTGCTCGACGCGGGCCAGGTGCTCAAGCGCTCTGAGATCGCGTTCATCCGCGACCGGCTGCTGCGCGACAACCGGAACCGCATCCTTTTTGTGCTCGGCAAGATCGACGCCCTCGACGACGACGAACGGACGGAAGTGGAGACCTACGCGCGCGAAAAACTCGACGAGCTCATCGGCGCGGTGGAGCTGTTCCCGCTGTCGGCCAAGCGCGCGTTGACCGGGTCTGACCCCGGCTTTGACGCCTTCCGCGCTCGGCTCTCCAGCTTCCTGGACGAGCGAAAGGCCTACATCCTGCTCGACTCAGGCGTGTCCGGAGGCCTGAGGGTCGCGGGAATGCTCCGGCAGAATCTGGCCATCAAACGCCGCAGCTACGAACTCGATCAGGATGAACTCCAGCGCCGGGTAGACGCGGTGCGCGTGCGCTTGCGCTCGGCCCGGAAGGTCATCTACGAGAACCTGGACCGCATTGACGAGACGGTCAGTGGGCTCAAGATGACCGCGCGCCACAACCTGCGCGAGTTTACCACTCACTTCGCCGAGGCTCTGCCCCGCGAAGTCGATCGCGCCAGCGTGGCCGAGATCAAGAAGTACCTGCCCGATTGGATCTCGGACACCTACCGGTCCTGGCTGGAAAAGGAGGGGACCGCCCTTGCGCGGGAGCTCGAACGGCTCGCCGAGGAGGTCATCGAGACCACGAACGCCAACATGGCCGAGGCCGTTGAGGACGTGCAGGACGAACTCGGACTGGACCGCGGCGCGCTGCGTCTCGAGATCGATACCCTCACCTACGATGTGGGTGTGTACGCCCTCGGAACGCTCGGAGTGTCCATCGCCCTGCTCAGCAGCGTATTGGTCGGCGGCCTGGTCCTGCTGGCCACTCCGCTGCTGGCGCTGTTCGTCAAGGATCGCGTGGACAAGCGGGTCAAGGCCTTGGCCAAGGAGGAGGGGGACCGGGCAATCCGCGAGGCAGGCGCCCGAGTCGAAGAGGAGATGGTGCAAGTCATCGAGGACTACGGCTCACGCCTCAAGGCCTTCGTCGAGGCCGCCGGAGACAGGCTGTACCAGCAGATCGACGAAGTGCTGCACCAGGTCATCAGCGAGGTGGCCGGCGCGGACGTCGACCGCGTCGCCCTCGACGGCGACGCCGCCAAGGCCGAGGTGCGCGTCTTGGAGATCACACATGAGCTCAAGCGCCTCAGGACCGAGCTGACGGAGTAGCCCAGATGTGCGGACGCTACTCCATGTCCACCAAGGACCTCGGCGAGGTGCTGGAGCTGCTCGAGGTGCTTCAGAAGCCAACCGAGTCGTCCCAGTACCTCCCGCGCTACAACGTCGCGCCCACGCAGGCAGCCTGGATCGTTCGTGACCAACACGGCGAGCGGGACTTCTGCACCGCGCGGTGGGGTTTCCGCACCAAGAAAGGCCGGCTGCTGGTCAACATGAAGTCCGAGACCATCTATCGGTTTCGGCACGACACCTTCAAGCAGACCCGCTGCGTCGTCGCCGCCGACGGCTTCTACGAATGGACCGGACCCAAGGGCAATAAATCGCCTCTCTTCTTCCAACCGGCCGACAGCGGTCTTTTGCGGATGGGCGGTGTCTGGGAGGAGGGCGAGGACGGCGTTCGCCACTTTGTGGTGCTCACCGCCGAAGCCAACGAACTGATCGCTCCCACACACTCCAGGATGCCCGTCCTGCTCGCGCCCGACGACGTCGACGCCTGGCTGCGCGGGTCGGTCCCCGAGGCGCGCGCTCTGATGCTCCCTGCGCCCAACGACGCGCTGCGGGTGACAGCGCTCCAAAAGCACGTCAACAATGTCCGCAATGACGGACCGGAGTGCCACGATCCCGCCGATGCACCCTGACCACGGCTACCCCGGCCAACACGGCCTGGAAAGCGCTGTGAGCCAGCGATGAAGTTTCCTGTCTCCACGCAGAGCGCGCTCCTGGCCGCGTTCGTGACAGGAATCCTCGTGATCGCCGTGCTCATTCGTGGACGGCGCACCCCGCTGCACAACAACTTCGCCTGGCTCAACCTCGTCCTGTGCGTTTGGAGCGCCGCGCGCTTCTTCTTTCACGACAAAGAGGGCGACCACCTCTACAAACACGTCGCGCTGTTTGCCTCGGTCTTCATCCCCATCGCCGCCCTGAAGTTCTTCCAGACATTTCTGGAGGAGAAGGGACCACGCATCGACGCAGCGTCGCGGTGGGTCTGGATCGCGACCGCCGTCTTTGTACCCGTGGCGGTGCCGTTCAAGGACGAGCTGGCGTTCCAGGTGGTCCTCGGCGTCTTCGTCTACGCCACGCTGTTTGGCTGCGTCGCGCTCATCCTGCGTCGCGCCCGCAGCGCGGAACGCCGAACGGACGCGGCCCGGTTCTACTACCTGGCCTTTGCGAGCGCGGCGGTCACGACCACGACACTCCTGGAGTTCATCCCGGCCTGGATCGCAGACCCGATTGAGATCCCCGCGGTGGGCGACTTCCTGCTCGCGCTCTGGGTCTTTTTCCTGATGCAGATCATCATCCAGGATCGCTTGCTGGGCCTCAGCGAATTGCTCGGCAAGCTGGCGGTCGTGGGCTCCATGGCCGGCGTCCTCGCGCTGCTCTACATCGTCCTGAACCTGTCCATCGGCAGCGAGGGGCTCGTCCCGTTCTACACTCTGCTCGTCGCCTTTGTTGTGCTGATTCTCTTTGAGCCGATGAGCCAGCTCATCGAGGAACGCGTCAACCGACTGTTGTTTCGTGAGCGCTACGAGTTCGCGCGACAGATGGCGATCCTGCGCCGTGAGATTGCCAA
>CALBXO010000815.1 GCA_937890335.1 uncultured Pseudomonadota bacterium
CGCCATCGGGGCTGCCGATGGATCCGGCTTGTGGACTTTCGACGCCGGCTCGGGCATCCTCAGTTCACCGGCGGTCAGCGGCGACGAGGCCACGGTTCTGTTTGGGGCGTACAACGGGAAGCTGTATGCGGTCCATGCGGAGGACGGATCGGAGAAGTGGACCTGGGACATCGGCGGACGGGTGACGGGCTCACCAACGCTGGTCGGTGACCACATCTACGTAACGGCCCAAGGTGGCGACCTGGTTGCGCTGCGCACTGCGGCCGAGTGAGGAGAGATGGCGGCTGAACTCACGAACGTCGACGGCTTCGAGTTCGAAGTGGAGCGTCGTGGAAACACGGAGATGGTCAACCTCGTCGTGAGCACGACCCGTGGGCCCCGTGGCAAACGCAAGCTCCTCGGCGAAGCGTTCATGCGCGACGCGTTTACTCCCGTCATGCAATACCGGGTCAAACACGCTGCGGACATCGACGATCTGCGCGACCGGTTCATCCGACAGCTCATCAGGCAAGGCTTCAGCCCTCTGCGCTCACGGCGCCAGGTGGACGGGAAGTTTGAAGACTGGAGCGGGATCGACCTGGCCAATTACGACACCAGCGTCCTCGACGCAGGGAAAGCGCGCGCCGACACCAGCGAAGTTTGACGCATGAAACAGCTTGGCTTGATGGTCCTGCTCGTGACCCTGGGTTGTGGGGATACCCAGAGCCCAGCGGCGGATGGCATTTCTTGTGCGCGCGACAGTGACTGCCCCGACGGCAACCTGTGCCGGCAGGGTGCCTGCGCGGACACCGTCACCTGCCGCTCCGACGACGATTGTTTCTACGGTGAAGAGTGCCAGCAGGCCGCGTGCGTGCGGCTGGATGGCTATTGCGAACGCAACGCCGATTGCCCTGCGGGCCAGGCCTGTGAGCGAGAGACCCGCATGTGCATCGCCGACGACGGCAGCTGCAGCACCGACGGGGATTGTTTCCGCGGCGAGGTCTGCAACCGCGGCGTGTGCGAGGCCGATGCGGGTGGATGCGACGACGACGACGACTGCCGCCGGGACGAGGAGTGCGTCCGTGGCGCCTGCGCGCAGCTGCCCGAGTGCCGCGTGGACGGAGATTGCCGCGCCGACGAAGTCTGCGAGGGCGGCGACTGCGTCGAGGTGGCCGAGTGCACCCGGGACAGCGACTGCGACGACGGGGAGGTCTGCGAGGGCGGCGCGTGCATTCCGGAGGACGGTTGCCGCGACGACGAAGACTGTCCGCGGGGTCAGATCTGCGACGGCGGCAGCTGCGCGACCGGGTGCAGGGAAGATGGCGAGTGCGACAGGGGTTTGGTCTGTGACGGGGGCCAATGTGTGCAAGACCAGGACAACAACGGCAACCCTACCTGTCGGGACGACCCAGGGCTGTGCGGCCCAAGCCAGGAGTGCTGCGACGCAGTGTGCGTGACCCGCGGCGAGTGCAATCCAAATCAGACCTGCACCGACAACCCCGGCCTGTGTCAGGACGGGCAATCCTGTTGTGAGGGCGTGTGCGTGCAGGGAACGTGCGGCCCAGACGATTACTGGTCCATCTGCGGTGCGCGCGCGGACTGCTCCTCGGAGCTGTGCCTGGGCAATCCGCAGACGATGCAGGGCCACTGCACCGAGCGCTGCACGTTGCGCGACGACTGCCCCCAGAACCCATCCAGCCTGTGCATCCAATCCCACCATCTGGTGGCGCAGAACGGGGGCAACGCCTTTGTGGGCCTGTGTTTTGAAGACGACTCCACCCAGCGCTGTTCCACCGCCGACGACTGCTTTGACGGCCTGTGCATCGGCCGCATCCTCAACCAGCAGGCGGACTTCGTCTGCTCGATTCGCTGCCAGGACGCGGGCGACTGCCTGCCGGGACTGGCCTGTGGCATCAAGGACTTTCAGATTGACGGGCAGACCGTGCCCATCAACGTGTGCCTGCCCATCGGGGAGGCCTGCACCGGCGACCCGGACCAATGCTACTCGGGTACCTGCGTGACGGACGAGAACAACCGAGGGTATTGCACCTCGTTCTGCCTCCGCGACAACGATCCGGCGTGCCCGCAGGGATGGAGCTGCGAGCAGATTGAGGGGGGCCGCATCTGCGTCCGATGACCGAACCGGAAGTCACACAGCTGGGTCGGTATGAACTGCTGCGCATGATCGCGCGCGGCGGGATGGGGGAGATCTATGTCGCGCGTGCGCGCGGCGCGGTGGGCTTTGAGAAGAAGGTCATCATCAAGCGGATTCTCCCGCACCTGGCCGAGGAGCAGGAGTTCGTCGACAAGTTCGTAGACGAGGCGCACATCGTCACCCACTTGACGCACGGCAACATCGTTCCCGTGTTCGATATGGGCGAGGAGGACGGTGAGCTCTACATCGCGATGGAGTACATCGCCGGCCGCGACCTGCGGGATGTGCTCAAGCGAGCCAAGGCTGAGAGCTTCCTCCTGCCCGTGGATGTCGCGCTGTTCATCGCTGCGGAGACCTGCAAGGGGCTCGCCTACGCCCACCGACGAACCGACGACGCAGGCCGCCCGTTGGATCTCGTCCACCGCGACGTTTCTCCCTCCAACATCCTCATCTCCAAAGACGGTGAGGTGAAGATTGTCGACTTTGGAATCGCCAAGGCTTCGGGCAAGATCTCCAAGAGCATCACCGGCCGCCTCCAGGGCAAATTCTGCTACATGTCGCCGGAGCAGGCCGCCGGCAAGAGCGTGGACCACCGCTCGGACATCTTCAGCACCGGCGTCGTGCTGTACGAGCTCCTGACCAACACGCGCCCGTTCGAAGGCGCGCAGGACCTGGAGTCACTGGACCTGGTTCGCAACCACCAGCCGCCACCGCCGTCCGAGGTCCGCGCCGGCGTGCCGGCGGATGTGGATGAGATTGTGATGCGGGCCCTGGCCAAGGACCCGCACGACCGCTACCTGCAGGTCGATGAGTTTGAGCGCGCGCTGCTCACCCATCTGTACACGAGCGGAGGACTGACGAGCCGACAGGTCGCCGAGCAGCTGGCCCAGTTGTTCCCTGAGGGCATCGAGCGCCCCGACGTACGTGCGGCTTCCGGCACGCCCCGGCGCGGCGTCTCGCTCGACGACGCCCTGTCGGCCGAGATGGAGCGCCTTCTGTCGGGAAGGACGCCGTCCAACCACGGCGTCGTCGACCCGCACATGGACACCGCGACCGGTGGCCTGAGCGTGGGGAGCGGCTCGGAGACCCGCAGTCTCCTCGTGGACGGGCAATCGGCGCCGGTGTTGTCGGACTCCGCCATCAAGATTCGCATCGGCACGCCCGCCGCAGGCACCGACCCTGAGGCCCTGGGTAAGTCGACGACGGAGGAGATGCCGGGACTCGGCGCCGTGGGTGCGCTCGGACAGACGACGCCGTCGCATGGCTATGCCTACGACATGACGCCCGCCGGCGGCCTGACCCCCACCGGTCCGCTTTTGATCGCGCCACAGCCCCGAAGTCGCGCCAGCCGCTACGGCACTGTGGCCATTGCAATTCTCGTGGCCATCCTGATGGCGGCGGTCGGCCTGCTGGTCTGGGACAGCTACTTCGCGTCGCCCGTGCTGATGGTCCAGACGCTGCCCGCGGGCGCCATCGTGATGGTGGACGGCGCGGCAGTGGGCAAGGGCGGCCAGGCCATCGACTCTTTGGAGCCGGGTGAACACCGTATCTCTGCGCGCGCCGAGGGCTACCAGACCTCCGAGGAGCAGTTCATCACGCTGGAGCCCGGTCGCCGCTCGCGTGTGAACGTTCGGCTGGTGCCCGAGAAACAGGCGCCCAGATTCCACAAGGTCAGCTTCACGACCGAGCCCCCCGGCGCGACGGTGTTTGTGCTCAACGTCCGGCGTGGCGTGACGCCGCTGGAGGACGTGGAGATACCGGCGACAGGTGCCGACGTCCGGCTCGTGCTGCCCGGGCACAAGAACATCGAGCTGATACTTGAACCGGACAAGATCGAGCCGACGTACGGCCTGGTCTTCGCGCGGGAGGACGCACCGGTCCCCGTCGCCGACCTGGACGCGGGCCCCGTCGCAGAGGAGGACGCCACGGCCGATCCGGCCGACAAGTTGGAGAAGGCCACGGTCCGCATGGCCTTCGACTCCGTCCCCGCCGGGGCACGGATAATTGTCGGAGGGCGCTCGTTGGGCGTGACACCGCGAACCGTCAGCGTGCCGGAAGGCTCGTTGTCGGTCCGGCTCGAAAAGGAAGGCTACGAAGCGTTCCGAACCCGGATTCATACGCGATCCCAACGCCGCGTGTCGGCGACCCTCGACAAGGCCGAAGCTGTGGCCGTCGCCCTTGAGCCCAGGGAGCTCGTCACGGTCACGTTCCGCGTCTTCGCGCCCACGGTCAACGGCGGGCAGGTGGTCCCGTCCACTCTCCGGATCGCAGGGCAGAAAAAGAGCGTTCCGCAGTCCGGAAATGTCTCCGTGAAGCTCGCTCCGGGACAGTACGTCGCCTCGGCGGACGCCCCCGCCTACAACCTGAAGATTCGACGGTCGGTCAACGTGTCGGCGGACATGGGATCTGCGCCCATTCAGCTGAACCTGCGTCCCGTCGGGCCCTGAACCGGGCCTACGGAACGGACGGGGATTGTGCTACCAGTCAGAAGACATGCGATGCGCCCTCTACATCCTTCTGTGCGCGCTCACCTTTCCGGCCTGCTCGGACGCGCCTGAACTGACGGGGACCTACCACGAGGAGGCGTCGCTTCCGACGGGCTACCCCGCGGACCAATGGTTCGCGATGGGCGTGGACATGTTCCAGTTCGAAGAGGAGGTCGGCGGGATCGTCCGGTACTACTCGCTCAAGGACGCCAGGCCCAACAGCTCGACCTTCGACCCTGAGAACGAGCGGTTTTGCTTTTGGCTGCCGCCGACGCGCGTCACGCCGGATGAACGCGACTTCGCGGTCGGCTACGAGGACATTCATTGGCCAGAACGGGCCTTGAGCACTCTGGCGCTGCGCACGGATTCCACCGGTGACACGCTCATCGGTTTCAAGGCGACGGATTGCAACCACCCGCTGTGCGATGGCAGCACGCCGGACGCCCGCTGCAACGAACTGGGATGCCTCACCGCGGACGGTGGTTCCGTCGACGACGGCGGCGAGTTTCGGCCGGGCATTCGCGGCGAGATGCCCGCGTCGGAAGTGAACCGCACATTGACGCTGGACCGGGTGACGACGGAGCCGGGCAACGAGTGCAACAGCCGCGCAAGGCACATCGTGCTCGAGCCCGTCGACCTGGACGCCGAGACCGAGGCCGGCCGCGTCCTCCAGCTGCGAAACAGGTCGGGTCCGCTCTGGTCGGACCGCGCCGCGCGCCGCTTCACCTACTCCGTGGCCTGGGCCGGCGACGACGTAGCCACCTACACGACAGGCGTGCCAGACCCGGATGCCCTGCAGGGCAACAATGGGGTGGAAGAGGACGACATCCCCTTTGTGCTGGACTGGTACAGGCGCGCAACGGACTCGCGCGCGTTCCAGCGAGTGGCCTTCGACCGCTGGCTGCCGCCGGGGTTCTGGATGCTGGACCGCTCCAGGATTGGCGTCGGGTCGGGAACGCAGGCGCGCATGGCGGTGGGCACCTACTTCCTCTACTACGAGGACGCGTCCAATTTCGGAGAGGCGGAGTACGACGCGAGCCTCGCCGAGTGGAATCCACGCACCGAACCCATCGTTGCCGCGCCCTTTGCGGACAGCGAGGAGCCCGGCGCGCTCGAGGGGACCGTTGTGGTATGGGTCGAGGGTCGCCCCTCGAGTCTGCCCAACGGCATCCTGGAACTCTTCCCTTCCGACGTGACCGTCCCCGAGGGCTACTCCCTGTGGGACGCCGTAATCAACACCGTCGACGCGCCGGGCGAGATCATCCGGTTCAAGCGACCGCGATTCGGGAGCAGCCTGGTTCGTCTGCACGTGCGCCGACGGTTTGACCAGTACGAGCACCCCAAACACACCGAGCTCAGCATTGCACGGCTTCCGGTTCGCTGAAGGTGGCGGCGCGGGGCACGCTGTGGTCCGCGCGGTGCTCATGGTGGTGGCGACGGGCCTGTTGATGTCCGCCATTCCCGTGGCCGCGCAGAACCGCGCGCCCGCGGAAGATCCGCGGTACCGGGTGTTCATCCACGGGCCCATCGGAGCCTTCCCAGACCCGGACGTCGTGAGGGAAGAGGGCGTCACACCCGATGTGCGAGGGCTCGAGCAGGCCCTCAATGACTACTTCACCGATCACGACGATCGCTTCGTCCTTGTCGACCGCGACCTGATCTTTGAGGGCCTGGGAAATGGCACCAAGCTTCTGAAATTTCTCCGCTCGGCTGACAGCCTTGTAGACAAGGCCCAGGAGGCGCGGGCGCGTTTTGACCTCCGCGTCGCCGAGCGCAACCTGCGGGAGGCGACGGAAGCGTACGAAGACGTGGAGGCGCCGGTGTTTTTCCCGGAGGAGGTGGCACGCGCCTACGAATACCTCGGCCTGATCTACGCCAGCCAGAACCGCGATGAGGAGGCGGTCTCCGTCTTCATCAGGATGCTGGAATTGGACCCTACGAGGGTCCTCGTGCACCCCTTCTACTTCGAGGGAACGGAGGCGAGATTCCGCGAGGCGCGCAAACGTCTCCTGGACAGCCGCGCCGCCGGACCCAACGAGAACGACCGAGGCGTCCTGCGACGGCTGGGAGATGCCGTGGACGCGAGCATCGTGATCTCGGCGTTCGTGGTCCAGAAGGGCGAGACGTCGGAGCTGGTCATCTTTGCCTACCGACGTGACGGCGAGCAGCAGACCTTTCTCCCGGTGGAGCGCGTCGCGCTGTCCGGCGACCCGGACGTGGACCGCGAGAGGGCCAACCGCCTCGCCAGCCGCATCGCCGCCTGCGTTGAGCCACTCCCCGCCCCCGCACCCAGGCCGCCGGATTCCGACAAGGGGCATCTCTACGTAGACTCATCGTTCGCCTACTACGTCTTCTTCGTCACCGACACCGGCGCCACTTTCCCCAACCTCGGCCTGTCCGTGAACGCGAGCTACCTGCTGACGGACAATTTCGCCCTGGTGTCGCGGGTGAACTTCCTGACCGCGGGCGACGACCCGTCGGGCGAGCAGCTGACCGACTTCACGACCATTCGCCTGTCGCTCGGCGGCGGCTTCAGCTTCCGGTTGGCGGGAGGGTGGGTCAGGCCCTACCTCAACATCACTGGCGAGGCGGCCAACTTTGGGCGCTTCGAACGCACGACGAGCTTCTTTTGTAAGGTGAACCCGGACAGTAGCGAGTGCGAAACGGACGACATCGTCTCCGAGGCGCCCGGCTGGTTGTACGGCGCCGCGACCCGCGCGGGGGTGAGCATGAAGCTCTATCGCGACCTGTACGTGACCGTGGGCGGCGGGCTGAGTTTCTACTTCATCCCGCGGGATCTGCCCGCACTCAACTTCCCTCTCGGGTTCGACTCAGGCCTGGAGTACCGCTTCTAACCGTAGGCGGTCCGACCGCTTCGGCTCTCGCCAGAGCGACGGTAGCGGCCACACCCAGTGTGGTGACGGCGGCGCTGGCGAGAATCGCCCACGTCGCGGTGACTGCGGGGTTGGGGTCAAACCCGCCAAGATAGAGCGCCAGGTGGACGCCCAGCCCCGTCAGTGCCGCTGCTGTCGCGGTGGATGTGTGGCCGTGCGGCGTCACGATCCCCAGCACGATGGGGGCCGCGCTTGCCGCGATGATGCCGTAGACCCCGACTTGCCCGAAGATACCGAGCAGCGCGGGTGGGTTGAGGGCAATCACGAACGCGGCGACCCCCATCAGCACCAGGATGACCTGGCTGGCACGGTGCGCCAGGCGGCTGCGCTGCTCCGGTGTGTGGTTGCGCAGCAGGTTGCGCCTGGTCAGAGCCAGGAAAAGGTCGTTCCCAGCGATGCTGGACAGCGCTACGAGGATGCCATCGAGCGTACTCATGCCGGCTGCCATCAGTGCGACTGAAATTACGGCGACGAGCGGCGCCGGGAACGTCTGTGCGATGTAGACCGCCACGACCATATCCTGGCGGAAGACGCCGGTCGTTGGGTCCAGGAACAGCTCGGCCGGCATTCCGGCGAGGAGGGCGTAGAGGCCCACCAGCAGCAGCCCGGTGAAAACCATCGTCACGAGCAGCGCGACGCAAAGGTATTGCGCCACGGCCCGGTCGTCCTTCACGTAGAGCGCCTTCGTGAGGATATGGGGCTGACACACCACGGCAAAGCCGATGACCACGCCGCACACGAACACCGAGAAGAAGCTGTTGAACAGCGGGCTCGCCGGGTTCACCGCGCCCGCCAGATTGGGGTCCCGCGCAGCCAGGGTCGTCAGCACGCCGTCGAGCCCGCCAGACAAGAGATGGAAGCCGCTGACCACGATGACCACCGCGATGACCGCCATGATCGTGCCCTGTAGCGTATTGGTGTAGGCGTGGGCGTAGGTACCGCCGATGAAGATGTAGCTCCACGACGACGACGAGGGCCTCCAGGTTGCTCAGACCCATGGTGGTCTGCATGACGATGCTGACCCCTCCCACGATGAGCACGACGAAGCTCAGGCTCATGAGGTTGATCCCCGCGAAGAGGACGGCGAGACCGCGGCTGCGGTATCGCTCTCCGATCCACTGGGGCAACGTAATGGCTTTGGTGCGGGCCCCCACGCGCCGGAACCCAAGACTGAGGGCCACAAGACCCACAGCCAGGCCGACCATGACGGCGGCGCCAAAGTGGACCAGCGCGGACAGCCCGTGCACGTACACGAATCCTGGGTTGATGACGAACGTCGCGGTGGAGGCGATGGACGCGGCGAGTGTGATGCCGACGACCACGGGGTTCATCGCGCCGTCACCGACAGCGAAGCTCTCGATCCCCCTTGGTCTTGCGATGACCCAGGTAGGCGAGCCCAGAGGTGAGCAGGAGGTAGACGGCAAACAGGCCCCACACGAGGGGGCGTTCCAGCATGAGGTCGATGTACTTCATGCCAACGGACCTACCACGGCGCGTTGTGCACTGCAACATGAATCAACGGCGCCGCATCAAAGTCCTCCGTGTCGAACCACACCTCCGACCACCGTCGCGCGCACAGTCGTCCCGGCGACGGTTCGCGCAGAGTCTACGAACGGGTCCGTGTCGATAGCGATGAAATCGCCGGTAGTGGCGAGCGAGCCCAACACTCCGTCGTCGGCCACCACGAGGCTCGCACCACTCGCCAGGTAGGCGTCGAGCGCCTGCGTCATGGAGATGCACTGCTCCGGATTCCACCCGCCGGCGGGCAGATCGCGGTCGTCCTGGCGCGTGACGGCTGCGTGGAGCCCAGCCCAAGGATTGAGGGTTTCAATGGGGTAATCGCTGCCGAAACCGAGCCGGATACCGCGGCGCAACACCCCGGCCCAGGGGTAGGAGTTGGCCCCGCGTTCCCGGCCGATGAGCGCGTCGCAATACCGCATGTCACGGGTGGCGTGGATGGGCTGCATCGGTGCGGCGATCCGGAGCTCGGCCATGCGATCGAGATCCACTGGGCGAGTATGTTGCACATGCTCAATGCGGAAACGAAGGGTTGGTTCGAGCGAGGCGTTCCACCCCCCCCGTACATAGGCCTCCATGACCTCGCGCAGGGCCCGGTCGCCAATGGCGTGTGTGGCCAATTGCCATCCCCGCTCAACCGCCGTCCGCGCCAGCAGCTCCACCTCGGGCGGCGTCGCCACCGGCTTGCCCACCCCGTCAGTGCCGACGTACGGCTCGTACATCCACGCACCGCGGGAACCGAGGGCCCCGTCGGCGAAGGCCTTGAGGGTCACCATGTGGAACACGCCGTCGTCGCCAAGTGCAGGCGAGTTGTGACGCGCCCACTCGGCGAGCTTCTCCGGGTGGTCGTACATCATCGCGCGCACGCGCAGCCCCGTGGCATCCGGTCCGAGCACGGCGTTGCGGTACTCGGGCAATGCGGAGGGTTTGACCAGCGCGCAGTGCACGCACGTCACCCCCGCCTCCAGGAACTTGCGGGCCCGCTCCAGGACCACCAGACCGCGCTCAGTGGGGGTGACAGGCGGCATCGCCTTGCGGACCAGTCCCACCGCCTCATCCACCAGCACTCCACTGGGAAATCCGTCTGCGTCGCGATCCACTGTGCCACCCTCCGGGTCAGGGACCCGAGTGCGCCACAGCCCGGCGGCCTCCATGGCGGCGCGGTTGAGCCAGACAGCGTGCTGATCTGTGCGGTGCAACATCACGGGAGTGGCGGGGCTCGCCTCCGTGAGGGAACGGTGGGTCGGGAATCCAGCCGGCGTGCGCTCCACCTCGCAGCCGTCGGGCCAGACTGCCTGGTTCCACGCGCGTCCTGTCAGCCATGAACCCTGGGGCATCCCCACGACAGCGCGCCGCACATGGGCCGCGATCTCCGCGGGTGTGGACTCGTCCGGTACATCCAGGGAACCGGGTCGGGCCCCGAGGCTGCTCAGGTGAGCGTGCGTGTCGATGAGACCCGGCAGAATGCAGGCGGCGTCCGGGCGGTGCACCGCTTCCCCCGGAACGCGTTCCCGCAGCACCGTCGTCTCGGAACCCATGGCGACGACGCGCCCGTCCACGACCCGGAAGGCCTCAACGGTCCGGGTCCGGTCCGGCCAGACGAAGGGGTAGATGCGCGGGTGAATGACGATCAACGTGTCAGCCCCTGCGGGCCAGGCCCGCGGTGAGTGGAGCGTACAGCATTGGCCCGCCCAGGGGCCGAAGGTCAACCAGCGGTGGAGCGAACGCGGCGCCTCGGGCGCGGTTGCGGCGCGTCATCCACGCCCAGGAGTACTTTGGCCGCGCGGGTCATGACCTCCTCGCCGAGCCCCAAGGATTCGAACAACAGGCGGTTTCGGCGCAGTGGATTCTTGTCGAGCCGCAGCTGCGCCACCGTCCGCACACCGAGCTCTCGGACAAAGGGGCCCGGCAGGCACGGAATGGGAAAGTCGCTTCCCACGAGCAGTCGGCGCCGCCGCAGCGCGCTGGAGAGCATGGGCTTGAGGTAGCTGCTGCGAATCGGGGAGGCAAAACCCGACACATCGCCGTAGAGCTTTGGGTAGCGCGACAGCATGGCTGTGAACGCGTTGAAGTACTCCTCGCGGTGGAATTTGCCCGCCGCCGCGCAGTGCGCGCCGATGACCGTGCAACCCGCGTTCAGGGCGTTTACCCACCGGCGCGGGTCGCCAAAGTCCTCGTTGAGGCTCGGGAGCGCATGCTCGTAGCCTGTGTGGGCGAGAATGGGCAGCCCGTGCTCTTTGAGCCGCTTCCAGAAGGGGATGTACGCCGGGTCAGCCGGGTCAAATCCCTGCATATTGGGCAGGACCTTGATCAGAGCCGCGCCCCGAGCAGCCACGTCGTCGAGCGCCGCGATGGCGTCGTGGCGCTGCGGATTGACGCTTGGACCCGCCAGGAAACGGTCACACCCCGCGCAGGCGTCGAACACAGCGTCGTTGGACACGACGAGGTGACTGCGCGCCTCGTCCAGCGCTCCGTCCGCGTCGTAGACCCAGTCCATACCCAGCAGGACGTAGCGGTCCGAGCCGCC
>CALBXO010000816.1 GCA_937890335.1 uncultured Pseudomonadota bacterium
CAGGAAGGGAAAGCGCAGGAAGCCCGAGGAGGTGGAGAAGATCGCGCTTGGAGCCCTGGCGAAGTCCGGATGGTTTGAGGGGACCTTCAAGACCGACGACCTCAAGGCTGCCGGTTGGCAAGCCCGCTGGGCCAAGGACGCCTGGTACTTCGTCAGCTACAACCGTCGGGACGGCCTGATCAACGTCGGGCCCACCTGGTTGGTCAACCTCAAGACGGGTCGCATCCTGCCCAAAAACGCCATGGCCAGGGCGGGAATGACGCCGGGGCTGGCGGACGCCAAGGACCATTTTGATCGCGAGCGGCAGGTCATCGGCTCCATCGCCAACCACAACTTCGCCAGCGGCGTGACGCTCGGCGGGATCATGCTGATCCACTTCTCGGAGCTGGAGCGCAACAGCGACGACGATCGCATCGTCGGCTGGACCATCGTCCACGACTACGGGGACGCCTACCGCGCCTATTTCCAGTGGATCGAGGACGGCGAGGCGACCTACGCGGACTTTGAGTTCGACTACAGCAAGAAGGCCCTGCGCTCGCGCAACCTCCAGGCGGCAAACCTGATGAACCGCGGTGGGGATTTTGAGCCCACGGAGCGGGTCAGCATCATGCCGGCCAGCTACAACCCGGAGGCGCCCGTCCCCGCCGACCGATGGTTGGGCAAGTCCCGCAAGGCATGCAAAACGCGGGGCAACGCCGCGCGCTGCCGCGCTCTGGCCAAGGTGCTCCAGGACCAGGCGCTCATCGAGTCGGTCGAGTGGCTGCTCACGTCGCGCGCGGGCGACGCCTCCAGGTTCAGCTCCTGCAAGGAGGAGCGGCGCTGCAAGTGGACGCCCCGCGTGAAATCGGCTGGCGTCTTCGAGGTCGAGTACAGCTACGAACTTGGCGGCTCCGGGGACAAGGGCGGTAAGGCCACCTGGGAGATCGACGTCAAGAAGAACCAGATCAAGCCCCAGGACGAGCTGGCCGAGATGGCGTTTCTGGCCGTCCACCCCCGCAGACTCTGAGGAACCCCCATCCATGAGGGCCCTGCCCAAAGCGCCGATTCTCCCGTCGGAGTCGGTTCGGATTGTGCGTCGCGGCACCCTGGAGCGATCCGGGCCGACGATCTACGTCTTCGCCGACGCCCTGGACGAGGTGGTGTTTCACGCCGGCTACCGCGACGAGCCCAGCGTCACCCTCCTCATCGGCGGCGGCTACGCGGGCCCTGCGGGGCGCTACATCGAGATCGAGGGCTTCACGGCATCCCGCTACGTCGCCCACATCGACGACGCGGCCACCGAGATTGGCCGGCGCATGCAGGCCCTGGTCAAGGAGCTCACCGACCCGGGTGAGCAGGTCCTGGGGTGGTCGTTTG
Organism: uncultured Pseudomonadota bacterium; assembly: GCA_937890335.1. Lineage (GTDB taxonomy): Bacteria > Myxococcota_A > Bradymonadia > Bradymonadales > CALBXO01. Next base: position 1,357 of record CALBXO010000816.1, read on the forward strand.
GCCTTCCCGGCTCCCGAGGCGAGATGACCGAGGACGCGTTGCGAATCCACCTCACGTGGTTCAATCTGCCGCACCAGGTCTATCTGTCGATCGATCCGCAGTCGCAACAGTACGGATTCCACCAGCGCGGCACCGACGGCCGAATGCACAACGTCGGGTTCAACTTGATCCGCGCACACCAACACGAAGGTTCCTGATGTCGAAGATCGTCGAAGTACTCGCCCGCGAGATTCTGGACAGCCGCGGCAACCCCACCGTTGAGGTCGAGGTTCTCCTGAACGATGGCTCCGCGGGCCGCGCCGCGGTCCCGAGCGGCGCCTCCACGGGCGAACACGAGGCGCTCGAGCTGCGTGACAAGGACCCGGACCGGTACCTCGGCAAGGGCGTCCTGACCGCCGTCCACAACGTCAACAACATCATCGGGCCCGAGCTCATCGACCTGGACGCCCGCGAGCAGATCTTCCTCGATCAGACGCTGCTCCAGCTCGACGGAACACCCAATAAGAGCCAGCTCGGGGCCAACGCGCTGCTCGGCGTCTCCATGGCGTGCGCCCACGCGGCCGCCGCGAGCCTCGGCATGCCGCTGCACCGCTACCTGGGCGGCGTCAAGGCCAACGTGCTGCCCGTCCCGATGATGAACATCATCAACGGCGGCAGCCACGCGGACAACTCCGTGGACATCCAGGAGTTCATGGTCATGCCCGTGGGCGCTGAGACGTTCACCGAGGCGGTCCGCATGGGCGCCGAGATCTTCCACAACCTCAAGATGGTGCTCAAGGGGCGCGGATTCTCCACGTCCGTCGGAGACGAGGGTGGCTTTGCGCCCAATCTGGGCTCCAACGAGGAGGCCATCACCGTCATCCTCGAGGCCATCGACAAGGCCGGCTACCGCGCAGGCGAGGACGTCTACCTGGCGCTCGACTGCGCCGCCAGCGAGTTCTACGACGCGGAGCGCGACCTCTACTGCCTCACGGGAGAGGGCCGTGAGATGAAGGGCTCAGAGCTCGTCGACCTCTACGCAGGCTGGGTGGAGAAGTACCCCCTGGCCAGCATCGAGGACGGCATGGACGAGAACGATTGGGACGGCTGGAAGGCCCTGACCGATCGCGTTGGGGACAAGGTCCAGCTCGTCGGTGACGACCTTTTTGTCACCAACGTCGACTTTCTGCAGAAGGGCATCGATCTCGGCGTGGGCAACGCCATCCTCGTCAAGGTCAACCAGATTGGGACCCTCACCGAGACCATCGACGCGGTCACCCTGGCGCACCGCAACCAGTACAAATCGGTCATCTCACACCGCTCCGGTGAGACGAGCGACACCACCATCGCGGACCTCGCCGTGGCCCTGTGCACCGGCCAGATCAAGACCGGCTCCCTGTCGCGCTCCGACCGGACCGCCAAGTACAACCAGCTGATGCGGATTGAGCACCTGCTCGGCCCGCAGGCGGTCTACCCGGGCCGTCAGGTCCTGCGATGACACTGCGCATCGGGGTCGTGATGGACCCCGTAGAGCAGGTAGGGATCCATGGCGACACCACGTTTGCCTGGATGTTGGCCGCGCAGGCCCGCGGACACGAACTGTTCTACATCCAGCCGACAGGCCTCGAGGCCCGCGGCGGCGAGGCGTGGTTCCGCGGTCGGCCCGTGGAGGTCCGCGCCGTGGAAGGTGATCACTACACGCTCGGCGCGCCGGTGCACGCGCCCCTGTCCATGTTGGACGTGTGTTGGATGCGCAAGGACCCCCCCTTTGACGACGAGTACCTGTACTCGACGTACGTGCTTGAGCTGGCCGATGGGACCGGCCAATGCTGGGTGCTCAACCGGCCCTCTGGGCTGCGCAACGCCAACGAGAAGGCGTACATCCTCCACTTCCCGCGCCACATCCCGGACACCCTTGTCACCCACGACGCGGAGGCGATCAAAGCCTTTGTGGACGACCACGGCGGCAGGGCGGTCATCAAGCCGCTGGACGGCCACGGAGGCTCCGAGGTCTTTCTCCTGTCGGCGGACGACCTCAACCTCAACGCGATCATCGAGACCATCACCCGCGTGGGACGCAGGTATGTGATGGTGCAGCAGTTCCTGCCAGAGGCGGCCCAGGGCGACAAGCGAATCCTGGTCGTGGACGGGGAACCGTACGGGGCGATCCTGCGCGTGCCGAAGTCCGGCGAGCTGCGCGGGAACATTCACGTGGGTGGCCGCGTGGTCAAGGCGGAGATCACGCCGGGCGAACGCGCCATCATCGCCGACGTGGCACCTCGGCTGCGGCGCGACGGACTCTACTTCGTGGGCCTCGACGTGATCGGGGGTCGCATGACCGAGCTCAACGTCACTTCACCCACGGGCATCCAGGAGATGACCGTGCTGGACGGTGTGGACTACTCGGATCGCTGGATTGCCTGGCAGGAGGCCCAGCTCAGCGCTGGGACTCGAGGCGACTCTGCGCCAGCTTGAGCGCCCGGACCGAGACGTCCAGCAGGTCCGCCGCCTGGGCGATGTCTCCACCGACCTTTTCCAGCGCTGCCGAGATGTCCTCTGCGCTGTAGTCGACGGCGCGCTTGATCCCGGCTTTGGTGAGCCAGTCGATGAGGGTCGGGCGCGAGATGCCCAGGAACTCGGCCAGCCGCGCCTGGTTGTAGTCGTGTTCCCGGTACATGCGGCGCAGCTCGCCGGCTGACAGCTCGGCAGGCGGGGCGCCGCGGACGGGAGCATCGGTCGAGCTTGGCCACGGGGTTGGGGCTGGCGTGCGCCCGGTCTCCGGATCGCGGATGCGCTCCGGCGTCTGGAACGAGGTGTTGTTCACGTTGCGCGCAGCCGTGGCGGCGACGACGTTCTGAAGCTCGCGCGCGTTCCCGCTCCAACGTCTGCTCATCAGATCGAGCACAAAGGTCATCGGCACCGGCGGTGGGTCCGGCTGGACCTTGTCGGCCCAGAGCCACAGCAGCTCGGTGTGCTCTCGGGTCTGTTCCGCCAGGAAGTGGGTGAACAGCAGCGGAATGTCCGCCCGCCGTCCGCGCAGAGGCGCGACGGAGATGGCGAGCTGGCTGAGCCGCTCGAACAGATCGCGCCGGAACTGCCCGTGCTCGATGGCGGCACGCAGAGGCTTGTTCGTCGCCGCGACCACGCGCACGTCGGCGTCGATGGGTGCGCTGGCGCCAATCGGCAGGAACTGGCGGTCCTGGAGCACCCGCAGCAATTTGCGCTGCACCTCCAGCGGCACGTCCCCGATCTCGTCCAGGAAGAGGGTGCCGCCCTGCGCGTCTTCAAACGCGCCGCTCTTGTCGCGGTAGGCCCCCGTGAAGGCGCCCTTCTTGTGGCCAAAGAGCTCCGAGTTGGCCAGGTTTGGGTCCATGCTGCTCATATTGAGCGCGATGAACGGCCCCTTGCGCCCGCTGGCGTCGTGAAGTCCGTGCGCGATCAGCTCCTTGCCCGCGCCGGTCTCCCCAAGGATCAGGACGGTCTCCTTGAACCTGGACAGCGTCTTTACGCGCTCCCGCAGCGCCCAGATCACCTCGCTGTTGCCGACCATATTGAGATGGTCTGTGTCGAACGGCGGGAGGCCCTTGCGGCTGAGCAGAAGCAGGCAGCGGTTGCCGATGGCGAGCACGCTGCCGGGCTCGAGCACCGCGCGCTCGGTGAGGGGGGTGAGTGTGGCCCCGCCGTCTGGGTCCGAGACGGGCCAGGTCACCAGGCGCAGCTTGAGCTTTGCCTTGGCGTTGGGGTGGACCTCAAAACGCTGACTGCGCTCGCTCCACCACACACCCAATTGGTTGCGGCTGATGCACGGGTCACCGAGGTTCCACCGCTTGAAACCGCGGCCGTTCACGGTGGAACGGGCGCACTCGGAAGGCTGAATGAAAGTGGGTCCGTCGCGGCCAACGCTGGCACCGCGCGGCCCGGTCAGGAGGTCGTCATCCTCGGTCACGAGCCCAATGCGGGACAGGTCGTAGTGAAAGAGGATCTCGATGCGCGGGACCGGTTTGGGCCCCCCCTGCCGCACAACATCATCCCCGTCTGGATCCACCGTGGTGTTGTACGGATCCAGCGTCATGTTGGCTGTCGTCGTCATCTGTGGGTCAGAGAATGACACGCGGTGTAAACAGCGTCAACGTCGCCACAGCGTATCAGCACGGGCACACCTTCCACGCCGCCCCCACCGCGCACGAGGGGGTCCAACTCTGGCTCGGTTCTTGGTTTGTATGGCGAGCCGTGGGGAGGACCATGGGCCAACCAAGGAGTCCTGGTGCAGTTAACTTTGGGTGGTTGTGCGCGCGTGGTTTGTCTGGGGATCGTGGTCTTGTTGATGGGGTGTGCCAGCGATGTGGCCGCTCGGTATCCCTCCCTGGCCGGTGTGCCGGCGGGGGTGCTCGTCGTGGAGTTCTCGTATGCAGTCTCGAACGTCAGCGTGACCGTAGACGGCGAGCTGGTGGTGCACGACGAGTACACCGATGAGGTGCGCGTGGAGGGCGTGCCAGCGGGCAAGGTGCATGTGGTTGTGACGGGCGGCGACGGGTTCTCCGAGCCGCTTGAGCGGGAGTTCGACGTGGAGATTGCGCCGGGCGCGTCCCACACGCTCGCGGTGGCAGCGCCAAAGACAACGGATGGTGCCTGGATCTATCTGGGGGCCGAGTACATCGCGCTGGCGATCATCTACTCGAGCCTGATTCTGGCGCTATGACGCGGTCAACGTCTCAGAAGCCAACGCGCCCACGCGGGGGTCTGTGCGGGCGCGCGCGTGGAGCACTCCACAAACTGTGAACCGCGCACGGTGCCACGGCCCGCAGCCAGGTCGTCGGATGGGTCCAGGGGGTCCGTGCCGCGCCCGACTTCCACGCCATCGTTGACGCCCCCGTCGTCCGTATCGGGGTCATTGGGGTCCGTCTCTCCCACGTCCACGCGGCCGTTGGCGTTGAGGTCCTCGCCGGAGTCACAGTCGTCTGTGGAGGCGGGGCCGTCGCACAGGCCGTCGCCGTCGGTGTCGGGGTTCAACGGACTGGTCGGGTTGTCCCCGTCCACCTCGACACCGTCGATGAGGCCATCGTCGTCGGTGTCGGGATCGTTGGGGTCGGTCCCGATCAGCTCTTCCTCTTCGTCAGTCAGGCCGTCGTTGTCGCGGTCGTCGTCCAGGTTGACGAGATCGTCGGAGGGGTCCAGGGGGTCCGTGCCGCGGTCCACCTCGACGCCGTCGTTGACGCCGCCATCGTCGGTGTCGGGGTCATTGGGGTCCGTCTCGTTCGGGTCTCGGACGCCGTCTGCGTTGAGGTCTTCGCCACCGTCGCAGTCGGCGGTGGAGTTGGGGCCGTCGCACAGACCGTCGTCGTCACTGTCGGGGTCGTTGGGGTCCGTGCCGTTGTCGCCGAGGACCTCTACGCCGTCGCTGAGTCCGTCGTCGTCGGAGTCGGGGTCGTTGGGGTCCGTCCGCGAGATGTCTCGCTCGTAGTTGTCGCTGAGCCCGTCGCCGTCGGTGTCCTCTTCGCAGACGCTCGGTTCACCGTCGCAGACCCAGCCTTCCTGGACGGCACAGGCCTCGCAGCCGTCGTCGTCGGCCACGTTGCCGTCGTCGCACTCTTCGAGGTCGTCGACGACGCCGTTGCCACACTCGCCGGGTTCCACGTCGAGCACGGCCACCACCGGCGGCGCCGGGCCCGCGTCGTCGGGGTCAGCGGAGGCGGTGGTCCTGGCCATCAGGCCGGTCAAACGCACCTGGTAGACGACCACCGCAGCCTGACCGGGTTCGATCACCCCGGACCCTGCACCGCGGGAGCGCAGTACGCCGCCGCCAATGAACGGCATGACCACGCCGAGATCGGGGACGGGCTCCTCGTTGAGCGTGGTGGAGTTTGCGCGGTAGATCGCGCCGAGGGGCAGCGTCATGTCGAGCGTTGCGTCGGAGGTGGCCGCCTCCCCGGTGTTTGTGACGGTCACGGTGTACTCGACCCATCCGTCCTCGGCGGCCCGTGCCTGGGCGCGGATCGCCAGCCGAGGGGAGCGCACGACGATGGCCCCCAGACGGACGGAACCCTCCAGGGCGTCCTGCCCCTCACAGCTGACATAGTCGTAGGTCCAGGCCGGTCGCACGGTGAACAAGGCGCGCGCAGGCGCAACGGGCACCTCGTCAATGACGACGTCCAAAGTGGCCACGACCGTGTCGCCGAACGGCACGTCGCCGACGGGCACACCCGTCGCCAGCGCGGCCGTCGTCACCGTATTGCCGCGCGCGTCGCCGTCTCGCCCGTCGATGCGGAAACGGGTCAGGCGCATGCCCGCGGGAAGTGGGTGCCGCAGCTGCACATTCTCCGCGTTGGCCTGTCCCTGGTTCTCAAACCGTACCTCGTACTGCACGGTGTGACCCTGAGCCGCGACCTCGGGGCTCACGGAGGCGGCTCCCTCCACGCGGAACCGGGGTGCGTTCACCTCGATCTCAAAGGCGACCAGCGTGGGGTAGTACGAGTCGCCGACACCCGTCGCGCGGAACAGGGCCCGCGTCTGGGCGTTGTCGATCTGACCGTCGCTCTGGCTCACCGGCACTGTGGTGAGGTCCCAGCCCTGGCGCGCTCCGGACAGATTCGCGGCGTCCGTGGCGTTGTGATTCCGTGTGCCCATGGTGCCGCTGGTCTCCAGGAGGCCGTCGTCGCCATTGATCTGGCTCCCAAAGAAGTTCCGCTCCGGGTTGTTGGGACCGGAGAGGTTCTCGAACGCCAGCGGGCCAATGCGCTCCACCTCCGCCGGGTCGGCGATCAAAAGCTGGTCGCCGTCCAGGTTTGCGTCACCCTCGACCGCGCTGATGACGACCTTGCCGTTGACCGGTCCGGTGGGCGGCGTGCAGAACCCGCTCACCAGATAGTCCTGCTGCGAGTCCTCGTCCACGAAGCTGCCGCCGACAAAGATGCTCACGTTCCTGGTCTCGTCCCCGTCCTTGAACTCGTAGGCCACGACCAGACTCCAGCCGCCGGCGTTGAGGCTGTTGATCGTGTGGTGCTGCGTGGCTGGAATCCCCGATACGCTGTAGATGTCGGTCCCGTGCTCCTGCACAAATCCGGTCACGTCGGCGGACCGCAGGTAGTACCGGACGGCGAACTGCCCGTTGTTCGCCGTGCCATTGAGGGTCTGCGCGGTGGCGTCGTCCGGCGAAACCAGAGTGGATTCGCCCGTCGCCCCGAGGGTCACGGCCGAGTCGAGGAACGAGGAAACGTCCTCGCCGCCGTACTCGTAGCTGCCAGCCCAGAGGAGCTCCGCGTACAGAACGTCGGCGCCGGGCGGAAGCTCGAGCGGCGCGGCGGACCCGTTCTGCCGCCAGTTTCCGGTGGTCCCGAGCGGCCAACGGTTGCCTGGCACGTCGGGGTTGTCGTCACGCAGAGTGGGGTTCAGCGACGTAAACGCGCCGATGGAGTCCCTGGTACCGGGGCCGTTTTCAGCCGTGTTCTTGGCCAGTCCCACGGTGTTTCCCGCGGTGGCGAGCCCTCCGGGGAGTGTCGCGCTGAAACGGAGCTCCTGCGCGGTCGCCGGCGCAGCCGTCAAAAGGATCAACAGGGTCAACAGGGCCAGGACAAAGCCCGTGCATCGAATCTTCACACATCACCTCGCGTAGAGCCCAGATGCAGGGCTCCCGGTCACTTATGGCGAGATGTGGGAGATCCGGCTACCTGTGGCGCTGCTTGCGCAGAAGGCGGCGGTTGACCCAGGAGGGCGGGCTGGCCACGCGGCTGATCGGTTGGGATTCGACGACGCGGGTCAACGGGTCTGCGAGCATGGCCTCCAGCCCGCTGTCGTCGTCGTATGACTCCTCCTCCGAGTGGTTGGCCGCGCGCGCATCAGCCATGGCCGGCGCGGCTGCGCTGTGGGCATGGCAGTCCCCGAGCCAGCGGGTGAGCCCGCGACCGCGGGCGTCGATGACGGGTAGATGGTCACCCGTATTGTACTCGAGAGGACCGCTGATGGGTTGGCTTTGGGGCTCGAGGATGCGCGTCTGGGTCCCTGTGACTTGGGGAGGCGCAGCTCTGGAGCCCAGCATGAAAGCGCCGCCGACTGTGGGGTCAAATCCGTTGGGCCAGGTGGTGGTGGCGTCCATCACGGCATGGCGGAGATCGGAATCGGCGAGCTTCGCCCGCGCGAAGTCGGCGCCGCGCAGGTCTGCTTCGCGCAGGCATGCGTTGTCGAGAATTGTAGTGTCCAGCACCGCGCCCTGGAACGAGGCGCCGGCCAGGTTCGCGCCGCGCAGGCTCGCAAAGCTCAGATCACAATCGTCAAAGCGCGCCCCGCGCAGATCGGCGCCGTCCAGGATGACCCAGCGCAGCGAGAGTCCAGAGAAGCGCGCGTAGGGCAGCTTGGCCTCCGCGCAGTTGCGCTCTCCGCGCTCCAGCCGGGCCACGACGGTGGCGACGTCGCATGCGTTCGGCTCCGACGCGAGTACCTGTGTGTCCGCGACGGGGTTCAGGTTCTTGCGCGTCGGCAGGGCGCCGGTGTTGGGTTGGTTGGGTTCGTCGGCCAAAACGCTCGCGTGGCATCGGGTACGTCCTTTCCCCTCGGCATGACGGTCAGAGAACTTGAGTCCGACACCAACGGGCACCAGAATGCCCCGAGGGCCCTTGCGCACGGTACGAACCGCGCCTACATTGCTTTCGCCGCGCCCGTCGGCTTGAAATCATGGGCGCGGATGCCTGACCAGGAGTCCCATGCGGAACGGGAGCCAAGGACGCGACAGCGGCGATTCGACCAGCGAAACCGCGTCCTCCCCAGATTGTTGTCCCGACTCTCTTGTTACCGATCTCAAGATCATCGCGGCGCGGATCTCGCAGTACGAGGCACCGGCTGACGCGTTCGATCCATGGGACATGCGACCTTGGGTCGACATGGCCGGGATGGCGCTGATCGCCGAGGAAGGGGGACTGCGCGCAAACTGTGAGCGGGCCCTCAGTGACGGCGTGGAAGAGCATCTCGGTGAGGTGCTCGGGGAGCGGACCCCCGAGTACTTTGTGGACCTGGTGCACTGTGCACGGGTGCTGCGGGTGCTCAGCCTGGAAGACAAAGACTGGCAGGTCGTCAGCCAGGACTCGGAGCTGCTCGGCGCGACGCAGCGCGAGACGTTCCCGGCCATGTGCGCGGTGTGGCTCAAGGAGCCTCCGCCGGTGACCAACGCGTCGGTACGCAGCCCTGAGCTCATCCCTGTGCGGCTTGAGTTCCTGCGGCTCTTGCACCTGCTGGAGCCCGAGAGCTGGTATCCGTACCAGGCGCTTGGAATCCTCGCGAGCGCGGCGGCGGCGCGGTCCGGTGTCCGCCTTGAGGTCAATGATGTGATTGACGGCAAGGATCTCGCGGAGAGGATCCTGCTGCCGCTGGGCGCCGTGAACATCAACCGCGACCGCAACCACTTCAGCCTGCAAGTCGGCCTCACGATTCCGGCGCTTCCGGGCGTCAGCGATCCGTGTCAGCAGGAGAAGGCCAAGGCGTTTCGGGATACGATACGCGACAAGCTGGCCAAGAATCAGAGCTGGCGGCGCGTCGCCACAGGCCTGCTTCGCTGCATCGAGATTCGCCGGCAGCGCGACGCCTACGCGGACTCCGTGCGTTGCCTCGATCCCGAGGGGCACCACCTGGAGACCGACTCCAGAATCCCGTTCCGCGACTGTCTCTTCCTGGCCAAACTGGGTCGGTTGACCCGCCCGCGCAGCGTGCCTTCTGCCCGAATGCACCCTGGACAGTTCGTTTTCCGGCTCGACGGTGATCGGATTCGGCGCCGGGTCGAGGAAGGGCTGCCCGTCGAGGCGATCGCCGAGTTTTTGGCGGAACGTTGCGAAGAGGACGACTACGAGCGCTGCAAACAGCTGATCGAGCGGGCCGTGCCCGGAGCCCGGCTCTCGCGCTGACCCAACCGGGGCACACCACATGACCATCGTGATCGATACGAGCGGCCCGGCCGCCCGCGCCATGATCGAGGCCGCGTCCAGCGTGAGCCTGCTCCGCGACCTGGATCTCCTGCTCGTCGGTGACGAGAGTGAGATCGCCGCCACGTTGGAGCAGACGAGCCACGACCCGGCGCGGTTGATGGTGCGGCACGCCACCGGTGGAACCAGCGCCGCGACCGCGGTGGCCGCGCAGACACCGGGCGCTGCGCTCGTCACGGCAGCGGCCGCGGCCTCGGTCGTCGCCGCTGCGGCCAAGGGCTTGACCCGAAGCGCGGGCGCGCGACCGGCGCTCTGCGCCGTCTACCCCACAGGGCGCCGCCGAGGTGCTCGCAAAGACCCGTTTGTCCTCATCCTGGACGTGGGCGCCGCCTTTGACGCCAGCGCCGATGACCTCGTCGCGTACGCACGCATGGGCGCCGCGTACGCGTCGAGAATCAGTCGCAACCCACAGCCCAAAGTCGCCGTGCTCGCGCGTGAGATCGCTGGCAAGCTTGGGCCCGACGAGGCTGTCGAGGCCATCGCGCGGCTCATGGATGACCCCAGCATCGACTGCATCGGCGCCGTGGGCGGGCTGGAGATCAGCTACGGGGCCGCGGACGTCATCGTGACCTCGGGCTTTCTCGGCAACACCGTCGCGCGGCTGCTGGAAGGCGTCGGGTCCGTCGCGGAGCAGCTGGCAAAGTCGGCCCAGGACTCCAGTATGCGCTGGCGAATGGCCTACAAGGTGATCGAATCGCAGCTCGAGAGCATGCGGGGGCTCACAGACTGGAAAGAGTACGGCGGCGCGCCGCTGCTCGGGTACGACCGGCCGGTGCTGGTCACCGCGGAGAACGCGGAACACGCCGCGTTGGAGCGGGCGATCCGCCTGGCGGCAAAAGCCATCCGGCTGGACGTGGTGGGGGCCGTGGCACACGGCAGCCAGTCGTGAGCGGGCAGGTCTTCGTCAACGGAGTGGAGGGCGCGGGGCTGCCGGGCGACGACCCGGGTTTCACCCGGGGCCTGAACGTCTTCGACACACTGCGCAGCTACGGCGGCAACCCTTTCCGCCTGGAACCGCACCTGGATCGCCTGGAGCTGTCCGCCGCCGCGCTGGAGATTCCCTGCCCCTCTCGCGATGTGCTGCGCGCCGAGATTCTCTCGATGTCTGTGGGGGACCGTTGCCTGCGTGTCGCGCTGACCGCGGGCGGTAACCGCGTGCTGGCCTGGACGCCGATCGACCCCGCCGTGGTGGGTGCTCCGGTATCTGTGGCGAGCGTGGTCTCCCACCCCAATCCGTACCTGCCGGGGCACGTCAAACACGGCAGCCGCGCAGGGTGGGTGCTCGCCGCGAGGCACCTGGGGGTGACCGAGGTCGTCTTTGTGGACCCCGCCGGGAACATCCTGGAGGCGAACCGCTCCAACGTCTTCGCCGTCGTGGACGGGGTTGTGCGCACGCCACCGCTCGGCGCAAACCTCCAGGGCGTGACGCGCGGTGCCATCCTGGAGGCCGCGCTGGAGGCGGACCTCCCGGTGTCGGAGGCGCCTGTGCCGCTGGGTACCCGCTTTGACGAGCTCTACCTGAGCTCCACGCTCAAGGAGCTCGCCCCCGTGGCGAAGCTGGACGACCGTGAGGTCGGCGGCGGGCCGGTTGGGGAGCGACTGCACGCGGCTTTCAGGGCGCTGGTGGCCCGCGAATGCAGCTGAGGGAGCTGGTGGACGCGTCGGTCGCCACGGGCGCGACGCGCAGCCGCAAGAAGAAGATCTCCACGCTCGCCGCGGTCCTCGCCGCCCTCACGCCGGAGGAGGTGCCGCTTGGCGTCGCCTGGCTCAGCGGCAAGATGGTCCAGGGGCGAATCGGCGTCGGCTACGCGCAGATCAAGGAGCAGCTCGACGCGCGCATTGACGCGCCGGAGATCGCGACCAGCACGCTGAGTCTGGCGGACGTCAACGCCTGCTTTGACGAGATCGCGGCGGTGGCTGGCAGGGGGTCCAAAGCGCGTCGCGGGGCGCTTCTCGGGGACCTGTTGGACCGGTCCACGCGCGCGGAACAGGCGTTTGTGGTGCGCGTGCTCATTGGCGAAGTCAGGCAGGGCGCGCTCGAGGGCGTCATGCTGGACGCGGTGGCGCAGGCTGCGGGTCTGCCGGCCGCGGATGTGCGTCGTGCGCATATGTTGTGCGGGGATCTCGGGCGCGTCGCCACTGCCGGACTGCTGGGCGGGGCCGCCGCCATCGCCGGGTTCCGGATCGAAGTTTTTGTTCCCCTGCAGCCGATGCTCGCACAGACCGCGCAGACTGTGGCGGAGGCGTCCGAGCGGTTGGGCGAGGCGGTGTTTGAGACCAAGCTGGACGGGGTGCGGGTCCAGGCCCACAAGCGCGGCGACGAGGTGCGCGTCTACACGCGCAAGCTTCACGACGCGACCGCCGGCGTACCCGAGATTGTGGAGGCGGTGCGCGCGCTCCCCGTCGAGTCCGCGATCCTCGACGGTGAAGTCCTCGGGCTCGGTCCCGATGGCAAGCCGGTCCCGTTCCAGGAGACGATGAGCCGCTTCGCGACTCGCCGAAATGTCCGCGCGGCCCGCGCCACATTGACCCTGCGCCCCGTCTGGTTCGACGTGCTGTACCTCAATGGGGAGGAGCTCATCGACACACCCCAACGGGACCGCTCGGCGGCGCTGCTCGCCGCTGTGCCCGAGGCGCAACAGGTGCCCCAGACCACGACGCGCTCCGTGGAGGAGGCCGAGGCGTTCTACGACGCCGTCCTCGAGGAGGGGCAGGAGGGCGTGATGGCCAAGGACCCCGCCGCGCCGTACGCCGCCGGAAAGCGCGGGGCGGCGTGGCTGAAGGTAAAGCCGGTTCACACGCTGGATCTCGTCGTGCTGGCAGCGGAATGGGGGCACGGGCGTCGCAAGGGCTGGCTGAGCAATCTCCACCTCGGCGCGCGCGATGGGGACGGCTTTGTCATGCTGGGCAAGACCTTCAAGGGCATGACCGACGCCACCCTGGCCTGGCAGACTGAAGCGCTTCAGGCGATCGCCACGGACGCTGGCGAGTGGACGGTGCAGGTGCGGCCCCACTGGGTGGTTGAGATTGCAATTGGGGACGTGCAACGCAGCACGCAATACCCCGGTGGCCTCGCGCTGCGCTTTGCCCGGCTGCGCGGCTACCGCCATGATCGCGACGTGTCGTCGTCCGCGACCCTCGAGGAAGTCCGCGCGCTGTATGACGCGCTGCACCCCGGTGCGTAGCCCGCGTGTTTCAGGGGGAAGATGGGCCGCACGGACAGGTCGCGTCGACGGCGTGGCCGTGTTCCGCCGTGGCCGTCCCTCGACCTTCGGCTGGCCAAGGAAGGGGCGTTGGGGCAAAGTGGTGACGACTCCCACGAGCGTTTGCCATGTCCTCTCTCTTCACCCGACGTGGGTTCACGCCGGGCATCTTCTCGATCTCCCTCGCGCTGTGCGCCGGTATCGCCGTCGCTGGAATTCTCTGGCCCGACACGCTGGCCGGTTCGATCTCTGAGGTGACCTCCGCGGTCTTCTCGTCGCTGGACTGGTTTTTCATGCTCGTGGTGACGGGCTTTTTGGTGTTTGTCGTCGGCATCGCCGTCAGCCCGTATGGCCGGCTGCAGCTGAGCAAGGACGGCGAGGGGACGGAGTTCTCCACCACGAGCTGGTTGGCCATGCTCTTTGCTGCAGGCATGGGCTCCGGCCTGTTGTTCTGGGGCGTCGCGGAGCCGATGTTCCACTTCGTCGCGCCGCCCGTTGGCCCCGGTGGCACGGTGGACGCCGCGCGCCACGCGATGGTGCTGACCAATTTCCACTGGGGTCTGCACGCGTGGGCGGTCTATTGCCTGGGGGCGCTGGTCCTGGCGTACTTCCACTTCCGCCGCGGGACGCCGTTCCTGGCGGGCTCGCCGCTGCGGTCGGCGTTCCGGGGGGCATGGGTTGAGCCGGTGGCCGGAACCGCGGACCTGATCGCGGTGGTGGCCGTGGCCTTTGGCGTTGCCGGCTCCCTGGCCATGGGCACGTTTCAACTGCGCACGGGGCTCGCCAGCGTGTTTGGAACGCCCACGGGCGTCGTGGTGACCGTGTGCATTATGGTCGCGTTGTTTGCCGCCTATATGACCTCCGCTGCGACCAGTCTGGACAAGGGGATCAAGATCCTCAGCAACATCAACATGGGGATCGCCGTGGCCCTCTTGTGTTTCATGTTGCTCGTGGGCCCCACGCCCGACTTGCTGCGCACTCTGGTCACTTCAGTAGGCGACTACGCCAGCTCCGTCGTTGGCCTCAGCTTTGAGCTCTATCCCTACAAGGGCATCGGCGGGTGGCTGCACTCGTGGACGCTGATCTACTTCATCTGGTGGATCGCCTGGACGCCGTTCGTCGGCATCTTCATCGCCCGCATCAGCCGCGGGCGAACCATCCGCGAATTTGTGGCCGGCGTGCTCCTTGCGCCCACGGGCTTCTCCATTGTCTGGTTCGCCGTCTTTGGCGGCTTTGGCCTGCACGAGGAGATGAATGGCGCCGGCGGCGTCGGGGACCTGGTCAAAGAGGATGTCACGGTGGCGCTCTTCACCGTGTACGAGCGGGTCCCGGGCTCTGCGGTGCTCGCATTGGCGACCCTGGTGCTGGTGTTTGTCTTCCTCGTCACGAGCGTGGACAGCGCCACCTACGTGCTCGGGATGCTGACGAGCAAGGGCAGCATGGACCCTCCGCGCAGCCGGAAGCTGGCGTGGGGGGTCGCACTGGCGATCCTCGGCGCCGCGCTGGCGCTCACCGGCAACCTGGACGTGGTGCGCGCCACCGCCGTGCTCGGCGCCATTCCATTCACCTTCGTGATGTTGCTTCAACTTGCGGCCTTCGTTCGGGCGCTGCGGGAGGATGTCCCGTGAAACACCTGATGATCTGCGCGGCGGTTCTTGTTGCCGTGGGGTGCGGCCCCGCCGCCGACGACAAATTGCGCGTCGGCGCCAAGGACTTTGCCGAGAACAGGATCCTGGCGGAGGCCGCGCAGCAGGCGCTGGCGGCGGACGGTTTCACCGTGGCCGCGGTCACGGTCTGCGGGGACACCTTTGGGTGTCAGCGCGCGCTGCGCGAGGGGTCTGTGGACATCATGCCCGAGTACTCGGGCACCGGTCTGTTCTTTCTGGGCGAGTCGGTTCCGCAGGGCACGCCAGCGGTCACGCTCGACAAGGTGCGCTCGGCGTACGAGCCGCTGGGGCTGAGTTGGCGGGGCGCGCTGGGGTTCGACAACGGGTACCGGATCTACGTCAGCCGGGCGACGGCGCAGGAGCGCGGGTGGCGGACCGTGGCGGACCTGGCCGGCGCGGGGTCGGTGCGGGCGGTGTGCCCGCCGACGTACGTGCGGCGCCCTCGGGACGGCATGGGGGCACTCACCGAGCGCCACGGGATACGGCTGGCGGGGCCACCATTGATGATGGACAGCGTCGGCCAGCGGATTGATGCCGTGATGGACGGGCGGGCCGACTTTGCGGTCGGGTACGCTACGGACGGCGCGGTTCGGGGCCGGGGGGTCGTCGCGCTGATCGACAGCTTGGGCTTCTTCCCGCCCTACGAGGCCAGTTACGTCGTGCGGCAGAGCGCGTTGGACTCCCGTCCGGGGCTCGGCGAGAGCCTCGCCCGGCTCGAGGGGCGATTTGACGCGGAGCAGATGCGGAACCTCAACTACCGCGTGGAGGTGGAGGGGCGGCGGCCCGCCGACGTGGCAGCGGCGTTCCTGGCCGGATTGGAGCTCGTGCCGGACCAGGTTCGCCAGCGCAAGGCGTCGGTGGTGACGGTGGCGCGGCACGAGCGAGATGATTTTGGGCTGTTGGAGCTGGGCGCGGTGCGTGCGGTGCGCGCCGCGTACCCCTCGCGCGCGGTGGACGTTGTCCCCGGCAAGGACCCGGTGGCCGATGTGGCAGACGGTGGCCCGCGCCTGGCGTTGCTCGGAGGGGAGCGGTTCTTCCAACGCAATAACGTGGGCCTGCCCACGCGTGACGAGCGGCTCGAGGCTGTGGCGGTCGTGGGGGCCCGTTGGGTCCACGCGCTGCGCGTGGACGACGGGAAGGGCATGGAGGGGCGGGTCGGTGTCGGTCCCCTCGGCAGTGGCTCCGCGCTCATCGGCGAGCTGCTGGCCGGCGAGGCTACGCTGCACGGTGACCCGGCGACTCTGGCGGCGGCGCTGCGCGATGGACGCATCGATGTCGCCCTGCTCGTCGGGCCGCGGGGCGACCCAAGGGTGAAGGCGGCCATCACCGCCGGTGCGCGGCTGGCCCCGATCGCAGACCGGGTGTCTGGCGCCCAGGCGCCCTTCCTGAGGGCGGCGCGTCTGCCGCCGGCGTCCTACCAGGGCCAAGTGCAGGCGCTGGACACGTACACCAGCCAGGTCGTCCTGGCCGCGCCGGCGCGGCAGCCGATGGGTCTGGCGGCGGGTGGTGGCCCGGCGGCGGCGCTGCCCGGATCAGGTCTGCCCATGACCCGCGCCGAGGCGGAGGCCTTGGCAGACGGAACTGGTGTGCTGGAGACCCCAGACCCGGCGCTGCCCTCGGCATTCAATCCGTTGCCGCGTCCCGCGAATGACGACGGTGCCAACGCGCTCGGGCGCACGGCGCTGAACGTCCTGGGGCTGTTGTTTCTGGTGTGGATCGCCGTTTTGATGCTCCGGCCCGGCTGTGAGGCGGGCGGCAGCGGTCCGTCCGGCGGGGAGGGTCAGTCGAGCAGCAAGAACTCTGGAGGCACCGCGTCGGTGAGCCAGACTCCGTTGTCGGACACGAAGAACGCGTAGCCCTTCTCCACCATCGTCGCGGTGTCGACCCCGAAGATCACCGCTTTACCGCGCCGCGACCCGACCGCCTGCGCGGTCTCCAGATCTGCGGACAGGTGCACGTGGTGGCGGTTCATTTTGAGCAGGCCATCGGTCTGGATCGACTTGACGGCGCGGTGATGGGTGCCGTGGTAGAGCATCACCGGCGGTGTGGCCCGCGTGAGCTGAAGGTCCACGCTGACGCTGTGGCCCTGGTTGGCGCGGATCCGCCCACCGGCGGCGTCCAGCGTGAATCGCCGTTTGGCGCAGGACGCGACCACGGCGTCCAATTGCTCGCGCCGCAGCTTCTTGCCGCGCTCAGCGGCGGCGGCCAACAGGGTGTCGATGCGCACCCAGCCGCCGGGCTCGAGCTCGATTCCCAGGGCGTCGGGGCGATGTCGTAAGTGATAGGAGAGGTACTTGCTGATTTGGGTTCGTTTACTTTCGTCCATGATGGCGGCGAATTAGCCATCCGTGGCCCGCGGCGCAAGCGTCTTTCTGATCAGAATGCGCACGCGGCCTGTGCGCAATAGATGACCTCGCGCTCCACGCGCAGCTCAATGCGGCCCGCGTAGCCCCCGTCCTGGAGGGCCTTCCCAATGATTCGCACCGCGTCGTCCGCGCGCCCCCAATCGTCGATTGCGATCCAGGCGGCGGCACCGGGCCCGCACAGACCAAACCCCCAGCTGAACGGCTCGATGCTGTCGTCGTACATGGCTGGCGCGACGACATCGGTGAGGAAGCCGTCCGGAAACGGCTCGTCACCGTCGGTCTCCACCGAGACGCCGTGCCCGTCGCTTCCAATCTCGCAGACAAAGGGGGCGGAGATGGTGACACCGTCTCGAGACTGCGGTCCCAGGGAGAAGTCCGCGGGAGTCCCGACGACCTGCCGTGTGGGCGGGACGTCTGCGCACGAGTCCTCGCAAGGAGGCTCGCAGCCGAGGGCGAGAAGGAGCAGGAGGCTGGCTGTCAGTGTTCGCATGGTCTGCCGTACGCGCGACCGGCCCGAGTGGGTGCAGCGTTTCTCGCCTCACCCCACGCAGTTCTGCCGCCGTCCCCTTCCGATGAACGGTCGGCTACCACCGCTCATAGACCGTGATCACTTTGCCGGACGCGCTCTTCCCCTTTCCGAGGAACCGCTCCATCGCCGGGAAGAGGCGTGCGAACCAGCCGGCGTGGCCCGCGCGGCTCTCCAGCTCCGCCAGGCGCGCCGCCCGCTCGTCGTCCTCCTTGCCCATGATGCGGCGAGCCTCGCCCAGAGTGCGCACGAGCAGCTCCAACGTGCCCGCGTCCACATGTCCGCAGAAGGTGGTCGGGCCCGTGGGCCCGATGGCGGCCTGGTTGCGGCCGATCACATCGCCGAATGGGGCGCCCATGATCGTCTGGAGGCCCGTGAGCACGTCACCGACGGAGCCGTCCCCCTCGGTGATGAACTCGGCGACATGGCGGCCCTTTCGCTCCAGGAAGATGGCGACCTCGCCCCCCTCGATGAAGTCCATTTCGGGCAGCTTCTGGAAGAGGGTGTCGTCGACGGCGTACATTGCGAGCTGGTCTTTCATGCTCCAGAAGGTAGGAGAAGCATGCGCCCCACGGCAAGCAGGTCCTGTGCAGTCCGGCGAGCTGGCCTCGCAATCGGGTGCATTGCTGCCCTGGCAGCCTGCGCCCTGACCCCCGCCAGTGTGGCCGCGCAGCCTGCGTCGGCCTCGGCGTCGGCGCCCGCGATGCCTTCGGATCGCAGCGTGCAACCCGACCGACCCGCGTCCCAGCGGACCGCGGCGCAGAGTACCACGGCGTCTGTCGGGACCGATCCGGGGGGCGCTGAGGCGCCGCTGGAGCCGTGGTGGGAGTTTCGCGCCGACTTTGGCGGTGAGTTCAACGCTTCGCCTCACGGCGTCGTGGACATCGGCGTTCGCAAGGGTCCGTTCACCGCGCAGCTGCTCACCGACACCCTCGATGTGCGGTACGCGCCGGGGTACGAGTCCTGGCGTTGGTGGGCTGGGGCCAGAGTGGAGGCCTACACTGCCGGGCTGCTGCCGTCACCGTGGAGCGACGGCGCGCCGGCCCCGCAACAGGCGCTGGCGGCGTCGTACATTGGGCTCGACGGCGGACTGATCACGTACCTGCCCCACGGCTTCTACGTGGGGGGCCAGGCGTCCGCGCGCGGCTACACCTTCTCACAGCTCGACAAGACGACGGTCCCGATCCCCGAGGACACGCTTGTGGCGACGCCTGAGGTGCTCCTGGGTTTCTGGTCGCCCGGCGTGGAGGCGCAGGCTCGGGCGGGCGCCGATGTGCGGCAGGGCCACGTCGCGCCGCGCGCATCTGGCGAGATCGCGCTGCGCCCCGCGTGGCAGGTAGCGCCGTTTCTGGAGGCGCGCGGAGGATGGGCGCGGCGGCAGGATTTCCTCACGCGCACGCGGCTGGGGGGCCTCAATCCGTACGTTGTGCCGCTGGCCGGAGCCGGCTGGGCCGAGTTCTACGTGCAGAACTACGGCGCGGTGCGCGCGGGCCCGAGCGTCGCTGGCGAGTATGGGGAGCTGGCCGTTTTTGCGGACGCGGTGGTTTTTGATGAGCGCAGCCGGCCGCTCTACGGTTTTGGCGGGCGCGTGCGCTTCCAGAGCGACGCGCTCTTCCTCGACACTGCCGCGGGTTGGTCCCCCAACCTACCCCGGACGGGCGGGCACGCGCCCGTCACGGTATGGGTGGTGGCTGGACTGGATTGGGTCCCCTACTGACCGGGCGTCTCCGGTTTGCGAGGGTGCCGCGGCACCGCGGCGCACACGATGCGGCGTCGTGGGCGCCGGCGCAGATGCTGCGCGGGCGCGCTGGGACACCTACTCGATGCCGTGGGCGACAGCGACGTCGGCTGCGCTGCCGCTGTCGTGGCAGGTGGCGCAGGCCTCCACGGGGGCCGACGCCTCGTACGCCTGACGGGTCCAGTGGAAGACGCCGCCGTTGGCCTGCATATGTGCCTGCGCGTAGATGCCGTCGTGGCACATGGCGCAGGCCGCGGCCGTCGGGCTGATCACGAGGTCCGTACCGTTGGGCATGACATCACGGGCCAGAGCGATGTCCTGTGTTGTCGCGCCGACGCCGTCAGTGGTGATGTCGGTCACGGGCAGTGACGCCAGCGACAGCGGGACCTGGTACGTGTCGTCCAGGTGGCAGGTGCTGCAGTCACTGATGATGCCGGGGAAGCGCACCCCGCTCCAATCGTACAGCCGTCCGCCCCGGAAGTTGCGCACGAAGGTGTAGGGAGTCTCCCGGACGCCTGCGGCGTGGATGCCGTGGATCAGGTCACGCAGGTTGTTGGTGGCCTCCGGATTGTCCAGGTCGACCTCGCGACCGCTGGAGCTCAGGTTCGGCGTGTGGCAGACCACGCAGATGTTCTCCGAGCCCGCGGTGATCACTCGGTTTCCGCCGTGGCCCTCGAAGATCTCGTGGCAACCGGCGCAGCCGTTGGTGTCGATGACCTGTCGGCGCGGCCGATCGCCAGCCACTGTCGCCAGGTCGGACGTGGCGTGCCGTGCGACGTTTTCCCCGTCCACTACCTCGTAGAAGTAGCCCTGGAGGACCACCGTGCGCATGGTCGCGCCCTCCGGAAACGCCGTGTTCGTGGTCGCGGTGAAGAGATTGTCACCGCTGTTCACGAGCGTGCCGTCCGCCCCGCTGATGAGGCCGTTGAGGCCCACGGACAAGGGCTGGCCTGCGGGCTGGCCGAGGTTGTTGAAGTCGGCCGGCTGCTCAATGCCACCCTGCGGCAACGCATACGCGAGAAGGAAGCTCGGGTAGCGCCCGCCATCGGTCAGGTCGCTGGGCAAGTTGAGCAGGTCCAGGGCCTCGCCGTCGCGCGTGACGCTGAACTGGATGACCGCCTGGCCGTCGTTGTTGGCGGTGACGCCAACGATGTCGTAGGCGATGTGCGTCAGGCCAACGGGCAGGTAGGGGTTGTTCTCCGTCATGTTCTCGCTGGCGTGCTTGGCCTCGATGTTGTCCGGCGTGTGGCACAGGCCGCAGTTGCGGTTGGGCTGAGGCCCGGCCAGGTGGTTGGCGCCGGTGTCGAAGTTGACGTTGTCGTGGCACGCGCCGCACAGCTCGCGGGTTGGGAACATCTTCCAGTTGTTGCCGTCCGGTGTCTCCTCGATCTCGCCGTTGTGGCACTTGCGACAATTGGCTGTGGACTGCGGGAAATGCACGTCCGAGTAGTCGTGACCGCCGGCCTCGTAGGTCCCGCCGTCCTGCACGCTCGGCAGGTTGGCGCCCTGGTGGATCTTGTGGACCATGAAGCCCAGATCCACGGTCAGGCCCGTCTCTCTGTCGATGGTGCCGGGGTTGTGGCACGTGACGCAGTACTTGGTCTCGTACCGGGTCCCGTGGACCTCGAGCTTGTTGTGACACTGGTTGCACGACTGGATGGTGACGATTTCACGCGTGGTGACGACGTCGCTGCCGTCGGGCACAAAGTCATACGGCTGGTTGAGCGCGGGCTGATCGCCGCCGGAAATCTGGAGGACGAGCCGGTGGGTCAGCGTGGGCTCAAACGCTACCGCCACAGGCTCCGTGACCGCGGTCACATCGGTCACGAATGTGTACGTGTACGAGCCGTCCCCGTGGTCCACCAGCGTGCCGTCTCGGTCGTAGGTGGCCTGGACGGCGTCGCCGCGCAGGTTGTTGATGTAGCTCTGCCACGAGGTCGAGACTCCGCCCGCGGCGAGGTTGAGCTTGGCCAGCGTGAACCGGATATTGCCCGTGCGACCGCCGGCCCGCAGCGCGACTGCGCCGCGTCCATAGTCGTCCCGGACGGTGAACTGGACCACCGGTGTGGAGTCGATGGTGACGCTGTCGATGGTCGCCGTCAGGACCGCGGACGGCTCCGCCTGGGCGTTGAAGACCTCGGCGGCTGAGGGCCCTTCGGGTCCGGGGTCGCCAGGGTCGCCCGGCTCGCCGGTTTCTCCCTGGGCGCCGGGCATGCCGTCGTCGCCATCTTCGCCATCGGTTCCCGGCTGCCCCGGCTGCCCCGGCTGCCCCGGCTGGCCGTCCTCGGCGTTCATTCCGTCGGACCCCGCCGGACCCTCCGCGCCCGGAGCGCCGTCGGCGCCGTCGGCGCCGTCCTCACCGGCGCAACCGGCCAACCCAAGGGCGAGGGCCAGGGCGAGGGTAAGTGTGACTGATCTGATCTTGGGCATGGTGACCTCCTCATCGATGGGCCGTGCTCGGCACAAGCGGGTTCGTGGGGAGCTCCCCCGAGACCCGGCGCGTGTTCCGCGGGGCACTTGTTTGCCCAGCTGCGGTTTGCAGTGAGCCACCCGGCCGTTGTGCAAGAAGGGAACCAGAACGCTTGGCGGTCGGTGGCGCCGGTGGTCGGGCTGCGCGTCGTGCCTGTGGGGCTTCATAAGGCGCAAGATGTTCGCAGCATCGGCTGTGAGCCAGGCTCGATGGCGGTGTTTCATCAGGGGAGGGACGCCTTGGCACCGTCGGCGTCGCGGTCCGGAGGGCGGCGCTAAATCTGCGCGGCGAAAGGCGTTCCCGTCGCCGTTGCGTCTGCGTTCATGCGGGCACTGCAGCGTTGCTTGGAGTCCGTGGCTGACGAGGTAGCGCTGGTCGCGTCTCCGCCCCGTTGCACTCTCTGGGGCCCGCCGTTGCGCATGGCGCACCCTGTGCAGTGGTGCTGCCGGGCCATCGCCGAGCCCTCTCGGGGCAGGGCGAGGTTGGAGGCGGAGGTGGGTGTGACGCAGTGGATGCCAGGTGTTTTGTCGGTCTCCTTGTGTGTGTGTCTGTTGGCGTGCGTCGGCCCCGACGGGCCAGAGGGTGGCACTGGGCAGCCGGGGCAGCCAGGTCCGGCGGGGGAGGACGGCGACACGGGACCGCGAGGTGCGGATGGGGGCCCCGGAGCCCAGGGCGAACCCGGACCGCAGGGGGACGCTGGGCCCCGGGGCGAGCAGGGTGAATCGGGCGACAACGTCGGGGCCCCGTTGGAATTGGAACCTGCCGGACTCGTCGGTCGGGTGACCGATGCCGCGGGGATGGTCGCGGGTGGTCGCGTCGTGCTTGTGCCTGCGGACGAGGTCGGCGCCCTCCAGGCCCAAGCCATCGATCTGACACTGAGCCCCGACGAGGCCGCGGTCTCACCCGTGGACGAGCCCCTCGAGGACCTGATTGACGACGGCAGCGGATACGACTCCGCGCCCGTGGACGAGTCGGGGGTCTACCGGTTTGCGAGCCTGGACGCGGGCGCCTGGTTCATCGTCTGGGTGCCCGCCGTGGACGCCGCCGCCCACCTGCCGGGTGGATCGGGCTGCCGTGTGGCGATCGACTCGGCGTCCCTGCGCGGCACCCGGCGAGACATCAAGGTCAGCGGCGCGACGCCGTCCGGGGCCCAGCACGTGGGGTCCACGACCTGCCTGAACTGCCATGGCCGGCACCGAACCTTCCGCACCGGACACCGCGTGGGGCTCAGCGTCCCTGGGCGCAGCGGCCAATTGCAGGACACCAGCCCGTGGGCGGAGTTCGAAGAGGGCGTCGCCGCGTTTGAGGCGGGCACGACGCTCTATTTCTGGGACTGCGATGGGGCCCGGGCCGGCTTCTCCAAGTGCAGGGTGAGCGACCGGGATCCGACGGAGCTGGATGGCGCCGCTGTGACCACTTTCGAGGTCACGCTCGAGCGCGATCGGAGCAAGACCCGCGGTGAGCAGGGCGCGTACTACGTGGACGTCATCAACCGGCGCGGTGAGGGCACGGCGCGGTACGATGTGGCGCTGACGTACGGCGGGGCGGTGCACAAGCAGCGCTACCTGACCCGGCTCATCAACCCGAACGGAAGCCTGAGCCACCACACCTTGATGGTGCAGCGCAACTTCGACGGCGACGCGACGTTCTCCGACAGCAGCTCGTGGCCCTGGCGCGACTACCATTCCGAGCGCTGGTACGACTTTGCGACGCAGACCCTGCGCGAACCCGGTCTTGCGGCCTCGTTCGACGCAAATTGTGCGGGCTGCCATTTCACCGGCTTCTCGCTGGCGGGCAGCGCCGAGGACGGTTGGTCCGCCCGCGCAGTGCCCGACCCCAACGGTGTCATCGACTTTGACGGTGACGGCAGGCTCGACGAGATCAACACGGGCTGCGAGTCCTGCCATGGGCCCGGCTCCACGCACATCGAGGACGCGGTGCGCGGCCAGCACATCGTGTCCCCCTCCCTGTTGACTCCGGGACGCGAGATGACGCTGTGCGGCGCATGCCACTCCCGCCCCAAAGGGATTGGTGGGGGTGCATCGGACGCTCCGCTGTCCGCAGACGGGCTCATGCCCGCGCCCGGAGTTCGCCGCGCCGAGTACCTGGCGAACCACACGTCACGGATCGATGCGGCCCCGGGCGATCTGCACCCGAGCGGCGACTCCAGATCGCACCACCAACAGGTCACGGACTTCATCCGCTCCCGCAAGTACCGCAACGGCTCTCTGCTGATGACGTGCGACAGCTGTCACGACCCTCACGGCAGCGACGACAACCCCGCGGAGCTGCGCGAGCCCTCCGAGAACGCCACGTGCACGCGGTGTCACGGCAGCGCGGAGTACACCGAGATTCGCCAACACCTGGAAGCGCGGACGGGGATCAACCACGTGGGTGTGGACGAGGAGCTCTTTGAGTGCACGGTCTGCCACATGGTGCCGACGGCGTCGTCTGGCGCCGGCAGCCGGGCGCTGCGCGACGACATCCCCCGCGATCCCATCGTGCAGTACTTCTGGGGCGACATCCGCAGTCACCGGTTCACGGTGACGGGCAAGGACCAGGCGACGGTGCAACCAGTCGCCGCGACCCACGCCTGCGCCTTCTGCCACCGCGCCTTCCTCCTGAACCCCTAGCCCAAGTGGTGTCCGTGTTGACGCGTCGCGCCCACAGCGCCCTGGTCCCCGTGCTCGTGCTCGCCGTCCTTGGCTGCGAGATCGAGCGTACACGCGAGGACGCGACGCCGACGTTTGAGGAGGTGGGTCCGGTGCTGTCGCAGCGGTGCGGCGCGTGCCACAGCGGCGACGACGCAGAGGCGGGCTACGCGGTGGACCGGTTTCTGGACGCGATTGCGTGTGTGCCCGATGGGCGCGCCGCGACCCTGGCCGACGCCGCCGGCGTGGTTCCGTTGCTGGCGGCGCTGGACAGGGACGACCACGCGGGGTTCATCACCGGCGACGAGCGCGCACTTCTGCGCCTGTGGGTTGCGGCCGGAGCGCCGGCGCGCGTGGGTTTTGTGCATCCCGCCGGCGTCATTGATCCTCGGTCTGCCGACTGGCACGGGGCGCTGGCGACGCGCGATGGGTACCGGCGCATGCTCGACGCGAGCCTCGACGACGCCTGTGGACGGTGCCACGCGGGCGCTCCGGCGCAGCCAGGCGGCGACGGTTTCCAACCGCTCGACGGTGCGACGGACTGCCGCACCTGCCACAGCGAGCCAGGCGGCCCGCTGGCGTGCGGCACCTGCCACGGGCAGGGCGCCGACCCGTTGCCGCCGCGGGACAACTGCTACTTTCCCGGAGGCACCGTGGCCGGCGCCCACGACGTCCACCTCCAGTCCTCAGGCCTGTTTCCCGCCGCGATTTCCTGCGGGCATTGCCACCCATCCCTCGGCGCCGAGGTCCTGTCGGGGCGGCACGGTGACGGCCAGGTAGATGTCGTGCTGCCGGACGCCCTCGAGGATTGGGAGCCTGCGGCTTTCGACCCGGAGACCGGCGCCTGCACCGGCGGGTGCCACGGTGTCGCGACCGTGTCCTGGACAGCCACCGCGTCCCCAGAGCCCTGCCAGGGGTGCCACAGCTCGCCCCCGCCGGAGCACCCGCCGCGGCCGTGCGGGGACTGCCACCGCGGCGTGGCGGACGACGGCACCGCGCTGTGGCCGGGTGCCCCACACCTGGACGGGCGTGTGGACCTCGGCGATGGAACGGGCCGCTGCGGAACCTGCCACGGAGACGGCGCAGACGACGGCTGGCCGGAGTCCGGCGCCCACAGTGCCCACCGAGACCCGGCGCGCGGCGCCCCGGTCGCGTGTGAGACGTGTCACGTCGTCCCTGACACCGTCGATGTCCGTGGGCATATTGACGACACGAGCGCCGGGGCCGAGATCGCCTTCGGCGGCGTGGCGACCGCCTTGGGCGCGACACCGTCGTATGCGGACGGAACCTGCACCGGCACCGCCTGCCACGCCCGGCCCGGCGCCGCCCTGCCCAACCCCCGCTGGGACGAGCGGCTCGAGCTGGACTGTGGCAGCTGCCACGCGACGCCCCCAGCCCCGCCGCACACCACCTGGAACCTCTGCTCGGCCCGCGCCTGCCACGGCGGCGAGGTGATCGTGTACCCCGATGGACCCGACATCACGGCGATGGGCCGGGACCTGCACGTCGACGGAACCGTGAACACGGGGCTGCCATGAGCAGCCCGAGGAGGCGCACGTGTTGGACGTGTCACAACAGTCAGTAGCGTACCTGCAGCCGGTCATGATCACGGCCGCCATCGTGTGCGCCCTGCTCGCAGCCGGGCTGCTCATCTGGTACCTGCTGCGCCGCCCGCCGCTGGACTGGCGCACAAAGATTCTGCTGCTGTGCGGCCTGGGCGTTCTGCCCATTGGCACCGCGATGATGGGGAACGCGGCCACCTTCAAGCACACCCAGGAGCGGGCCTTTTGCGGTTCGTGCCACGTGATGGGCCCCTACCTCGAGGACTCCTCAGACCCGACGAGTCTGTCGCTGGCGGCGCGTCATGGGCGCAACGAGTACTTCGGAAAGCAGAACTGCTACGCGTGCCACCAGGACTACGGCATGTACGGCACCGTCATGACCAAGGTCGGCGGGATGCGACACGTCTGGGAGTACTACACCGAGTACCACGCCTACACGCTCGACCAGGCGCGGGAGAAGATCCACCTGCGCGACCCCTTCACGAACGCGAATTGCACGGGCTGCCACTCCATGAACAACCCCGGCTGGCGCGGGCAGCCGGACCATGCGCAGCTGCTCGATGAGCTGCTCGACGCCAAGGTCAGCTGCCTGGGCGCCGGGTGCCACGGGCCGTCCCACCCATTCAGCAAGGACCCCGTCCCGCCGCCGTCGGCCGAGGACGCGGGCGGTGCGCGATGACCGGATGCAGCCACAGGCCAAGCGGCGCCGAGGAGGAGGTATGAAGGTGGGTTTTCCCAGCCAGGAGAAGGCGCTGCGCGCCGCGTCGGTCGCGGCGTTGGTCGCCCTGGCGCTGATGGTGTGGTCGTTCCTCGACCCAAGCCCCCTCGCGATGGTCGTGGCGATGAGCGTCGGGCAAGGCCTGGGCACGCTGAGCTTGCTGCTCTTCCTCGGCGTCGTCGCAGTGGACATCGTGCGCAACCGGGGGAGCAAGCCGGAATGACCCGCGGCCGACACGCAAGGCAGCACAACCACACGTCTGTGGGTGAAGCAGGGCAACGCTGTGTCCGGGCGGCGCGCGTCAGTGGCGCGTCTGGCCTGTGCCCTGGTGGCCCTCGCCTGGCGCTGATGGCGGGTCTGGCGCTCTGCGCGGTGTGCGCCAGCGGCGCTGTCGGGGCGCAGACCTCGTACCATGCACAGGGAGACGTTCTGCTCGGCGCCAGCCCTGGCATCGCGCTCGTGACTCTGCAGGGCGACGCGCGACTGCACCCCTGGCTGTCCTCTGAGGCGCTGGTGTGGACCCGGTACGGGGACCAATTGGAGGGTGATGCGCTCGTGATGGCGGTGCGCGCGCGGGATCCTGGCGGCGCGGGGGAGTTGAAACTGGGGCGCTTCGTGAACACCACGGGCGCGCTGCGCCCGGCGCACATCGACGGTGCGTTTGGGAAGGTGCGGTTGCCGCTCGAGTTCGCCTTGGAGACGTTCGGTGGTGTGCCGGTGGCCGCCGATTACGACGACCGCGCATACGATTGGACCGTGGGTGGCCGGGTGTCGCACTCGCTTGGCGATTACGGCTCCGCGGGGGTCGCCTACGCCCATACCCGCGACCGCGGTGTCCTGTCCGACGAGGAGCTTGGCTTCGACGCCGGGGCGAGCCTCGCCTCCTGGCTCGACCTGAATGGGAAGTTGGCGTGGGACCTGGTCAACCCCGGGATCGCCGAGATGCACGTCGCCGCCGTCGGCCGCGTGGACCGCTGGAGGTTCGAGCTGTTCGAGTGGGAGCGCTCGCCGTCGCGGCTGCTGCCGGCCACCTCCATTTTCAGCGTGCTGGGTGACCAGCCGTCGAGGCGCGCGGGGCTTTCGACCCAGTGGCGCGCGGCGCCCCGCCTGGACCTGGCGGCGACGACCGCCGTGCACCTTGTGGGCTCCGACCCAGCGGAGGCGCTGGCGGTGCGCGCCGTGCTGCGGCTCGACGACGACGGCGAGAATTCGGTGTCACTGGAGGCGCGGCGGGACGGTGGAGACGGCGCGTGGACGGGCACCCGTGCGGCGGGGCACTTTGCGGTCACGCAGCGCGTCAGCCTGGGGACCGAGGCGGAGATTGCCTGGGCCGATGAACCCGGTGGCCGCGGCGTCGTCTGGCCCTGGCTCAGCGCGTCGTGCGGCTGGCGGTTTGCCGAGGGCTGGGAGGTCGGCGCTGGCGCGCAGATCAGCGCAACGCCCACGGCCGAGGCTCGCCTGGACGGCCTGGTTCGGCTGACCGCTGTGACCGGAGGCGCGCCATGACCGGCCAAGACAAGGGCGACCCCTTGCAGGATTCCGCTGACGCGCCAGGGCGGAACGCCGCCGCTGATGTGCCGACCAGACCGGACACACCGCTGGGTACCTGCGGCGCCCGAAACAGATGGACACGGCGGGGCGCGTATCTGGCGCTGGCGGTCCTCATTCTGGCGGCCGGGGCCTGCGCACATCTGTTGGGTATCCGCGAGGTGCCGAGACCCTTTGAACACCGCGCCCACGTGCTGGACGGCATCCCCTGTGTGCGCTGCCACGCCATTGAGGAGGCCGGCGACACGGGTGCGCTGCATCTGCCGGACAGCGCGAGCTGCAATGTGTGCCACGGCGATCCCCATGACGCCCGTCCATGCCTGGACTGCCACACGGACCCGGCTGCACGCCGTCGCGCCGCCGCAAACAAGGAGCACCTGCTGTTCCGTCACGATCTGCACCTGCAGCGCAAACCGGGGCAGTGCGTCCGGTGTCACACGGGGATCGCGGGGTCCGCCGAGTCCCTGGCTGCACCCATGGCCGGCTGCTTCTCCTGTCACGCGCACGAGGACGGGTTCCAGGTGAACAAGTGCGACAACTGCCACGTGGATCTCCACACAGAGGGCTCAGCCCCCATGACTCACCTGGTGCACGACCTGGACTTTGACCGGCGCCACGGCGTGCAGGCGGCGAGCTCGCGCGAGCTGTGCTCGACTTGCCATACAGACCGGTTTTGCGCGTCGTGCCACGGCGTCACCGTGCCGACCCTGCCCTCCGTGCTCGCGCTGCACGACCCCCGGACGCCGAGTGTCCACCGCGCGGGTTTCCTGTCGCGTCACTCCAACGAGGCCCGGACCCAGGCGGGCCTGTGCAGCAGCTGCCATGCGCCGAGCTTCTGCGGTGATTGCCACAGCCAACAGGGCATCTCCGCGGGCGCCGGCCGACGCTCGCCCCACCCCGGCAATTGGCTGACCAGGCACGGCCCTGAGGCGCGCGTCGATCCTCTGTCGTGCGAGTCGTGCCACGGGGGCGCCGGCGAGGCGCTCTGTGTGGGTTGCCACAAGGTGGGCGCCGCCGGTGGCAGCGTTCATCCGCCGGGCTGGTCGAGCCGCAAACAGCGCGCCGACCAACCCTGCCGGAGGTGCCACGTACCATGACGCCGCGCCTCAAGATTGGGCTGGTGGCCGGGGCCATCGGACTTGTGCTGGTGTCTGCAGCGGCGGTGGCGCTGCGCTCTGCGGTCGCGGAGCGTGAGGAGGCCGCGCCGCCGGTGCCCACGGTGTACGTCCAGGCGCAGTTTCAAGCACTTCGAAACTCCCCGGGCCACGAAGTGCACGGCGCAGCGAGAGTGCAGTGTCGGGAGTGTCACGAGTTTGCCGACGGCCAGGTGCGCGAACCCAAGGAGGGCGTCTGCACCTCGTGTCACACAGAGATCGCCGTCGAGGTCCACCAGCTGGTCAACAAGCGCAAACCAGAGCGCCTGCCAGACACGCCGAGCTGCCTGAGCTGCCACCCGTTCGTGCCCGGAGACCACGACCCGAGTACCAATTGCCTCCGCTGCCACGGCTCCGGCATCGGCGACCTCGCGCCCGTGGGCGCCCACCGCCAGCTGCAATGCCTCAAGTGCCACAAACAGCACGAGGAGGCGGCACCTGTTCCCACGGGGTGCGTCGACTGCCATGGAGATCGGGCCGCTGGGCATGGGACGCCCACGGACAACCCCTCGGAGCAATGCCTCGCGTGCCACAGCGTGCATGACGGCGCGGGGGAGGCGCCCACCCGCTGCGCCGAGTGTCACAGCAACCCCACCAAGGTGAAGAACCCCATCTCGCCCCTGGCCGCATTGGGCGAGGGTCACCCGGCCTGCACAGATTGCCACACGCCGCACCTGTTCCTGGCCACGTTCGCCCGCAATTGTCGTGATTGCCACGCGGGTCAGGAGACGCTGGCACCCCGCGTGGACGAGCACCAGAACTGCCGCAGCTGCCACGATCCCCACAACACCAAGGTGGCGTCGGACCGCTGCGCCAGCTGCCATTCGGCCGTCAAAACGGACCACAAGGGCAAGGCCGACGGGTGTGTGGGTTGCCACTCTCCACACGACCTGCCCGTGGGCCGCGTGGCGGCTCCGTGCACCCAATGCCACACGGACGCAGGGTCCGAGCGGGCGTACCACGACACGAGCCTGACCTGTGGCAGCTGCCACCCGCCGCATGCGGTCCAGAACAAGCTGGAGCGGTCGTTCTGTAGCAAATGTCACGAGAAGCAGACTTCGCTGACCGCCGGCACCAAGGGCCACCGCGACTGCGCGACGTGTCACGAGGCCGCCGCCCATAAGCCGCAGCTGCCAAGCCGGCCCTGCCAGGACTGCCACGAGGAGCAGGCCCGTGCGGTGTCCAAGGGCCACGATGCCTGCGCTGACTGCCACGTCCCCCACAGCGGCGCGCAGAAACGCGGCGTGTCGTGTCAGAACTGTCACAAGGAGCAGGCCCGGACGGCGCCCAAGGGTCACTCTGTCTGCGCTGACTGCCACGCGTCTCACAGCGGCGCGCAGATGCGAGGCGTGTCCTGTCAGAACTGTCACAAGGAGCAGGCCGCGCGGCCGCACAGCAAGAAGGTCTCGTGCAACGATTGCCACAGGGCGCACGGGCCCGAAGGCGTCGCGAGCCCGCCAAAGTGTGCATCCTGCCACCAAACAGCCCTGCTTCCGGGCCTGCACCGGGTAGCCCGGCACAACACCTGCGGGGACTGCCACCAGGTGCACGAGAAGGAGCCGTCCGGCACGCGCGCTTCGTGCACCACGTCCGGGTGCCACGAGCCCGGCAAGTACGCAAAGCATGAGCCTGGGGCGCGTCTCTGTACCGGATGCCATGTCTTTGGCCATTCAGGACCGTTGCCCATTCGCCGTTGAACGTCCGCCGGGACGGTCTCTGACGAGTCGATGACCCCGTGCTTGGACGCTGGTTCAACCCGACCACGCCCCCGCCGCGGCTTCTCCCTCCGCTGGTGGGCGCCTTGCGCGGGAGCGGGGGCGGCCCCACCTTTCGGCATGCCTGATCTCCGTTCTCTCCTGATGATGATGATCTCCCTGGCGCTGTTGGCGGGCCCGCTTGGGTGCGGCGACGACGACGAACCCACCCCGACGCTGTCGAGCGGGACCCTCGTGGGTCAGGGCGGTGGTGGCGGCAGTGCCTCCACAGCGCCGCCGCCAAAGAAGCAATCGGCGGAGCCAGCGGCGTCACCGCGCCCGTCACCACCGGCATCGCCCCCGGCGAGCAAGCCCGGCGGCTGACGCGATGAGCTGCAGCGCCGCCGTGCAGACGGCGATGTCCAACTGGGGTGTGCTGGACAAGATCGCCGCGTGGAGGCGCGCCCGCGCCGAGGCGGAGCGTCTTGGCTCGCAGCTCCTCCGCGCGACAGAAGATGTGCCTCTCCTCGACCGGTTGAACTTCTTCGCCGAGAGCGACCCGGTGCGGGAGTACCGGCGGCTGCGCCGCGCCGCGGTGGCGCAGGATCGAGCGGTTTTGCACGCGCGGGAGGAGGCGCGGGAGGCGGTGGAGCGGCTCGAGACGGTCTTCGCGCCCATGGCGGTCTGGCGCCGCGTCGCGGACTTGACGCTGGAAGCGCAACGAATCCTGGTGTGGGACGGACCGCAGGGGAGTGGCATGGCGGCGTTGGGCGTGCGCGCCCGCGACGTTGCGGAGCTGCTGCGGACGACGTGGCTGCGCAAGGCAAAGTCCGACGATCCCCTGGCGGCGGCGCTGATGGCCGGACAGGCTTCCCTGGCCAGCCGCGTGGACCTTCGCCCCGCCCCCCACAACTCGTTGCACTGGCAGCCCCTGGACGGACGGGAATTCGCGGCGCTGCTTCGCGACGGCCTGGTACCGCCAGACGCGCCCGCGCCTTGGTTTCCGGAGCTGGACATGGTCCGCCGCCGCTGCCCACCGCTGGGGCTCTATCTCGATGCCGTCGGTGTGGAGGCCGTCGTCGCCGAGGTGCAGGAGGGGAGCTGGGCTTTTGACCAGACGGGAGCCGCGGTCCGCCATGCGGCGCGGGGACGGGCCGCGGTGGCCTACGCCGTGTCTCGACTGCGGCGGAACTTTGCGTTGGCCTTCCGGGCGATGCCGCTGCCGGACCTTCGTCTCGACGGCGAGCGGTTGGTGCGCGCGCCGATGCCAGACGAGCTCACCGCGCTCGTCGCGGGCCTGAATCGCGTGGACATGGGCGCCCGGC
The DNA here is from genome assembly GCA_937890335.1 of uncultured Pseudomonadota bacterium. Lineage (GTDB taxonomy): Bacteria > Myxococcota_A > Bradymonadia > Bradymonadales > CALBXO01. The sequence continues at coordinate 33,920 of CALBXO010000816.1, forward strand.
TCGACGCCTACGTGGACTTTGCCATCGTGGGTCACGGGGCCGGCGCTGCCGCCCGCACCATGGAGGCGACGGTCGCCACTCTGGTCCGGACCGACGCCGAGCAAGACGAGCTGGACCGCGTGCGGCGTGTCGGCGGGCGCGTGCGCAGGACGCTTGGGGCCCGCTGGGACGAGACGCTGGAGCGCACGGAGGCCGTCGCTGACACGGTGCCGAACCTGGTGCTGGCCAACCGCGCGTCCGAGGCCTACCTGCGCATCAGCGCGATGGAACCGCGACCCCAGTATGTGATCGACCGGCGGGACGCGGCGCTGGCTGCCGTGGAGGAGCTTCTGGGGACTTTCCGGCGGGACTTTGGGCTTGAGGGGACCGTCCAACAGATCATGGCGGAGGCGACCCGCGCGTTGGAATCTGAACCCGTGACGGAAGGTGCCGCGAGGCGTCCGATTGACGCCGTGGCTGACGAGCTACGCGCGACGGAGTTTGCCGCGATGCAGGCGTCTGTGCAGGCGTTGACGCAGTCGGTCAGGGCTCGCGCCGCACACGTCGCGGATGTCGAGAAGCTGGTGAGCAGCCTGGATCGCATCAACGTCTTTGAGTCCACGCCGGAAGGGCGCGCGCTCGACGCGGCCGTGGCCGGACTCCACGCCGAGCAGCGGTCCCTCCAGGACATGAGCCAGCGGGCCCGGGCCACGTTCGATCAGGGCTGCGCGCGGGTCCCGTCTGTCTGGGGCTACCTGGGACTCGTGGTCGTTCAGGAGCAGCTCCGCCAGGTGGAGATTGCCGCTGAGTGGAGGATTGACGCCCCCGGACAAGTCCATGGCGTGCTGAAGGCGCGTCAGCGCGCCGATGCCTGGTACGCGGATCTCCTGACCGGCCTGGGCGCGCCGTGCCAGGCGGAACAATGCCTGACAGCCTGGGCATGGTCCGGGATCTGACCCGCCACCGTCGGTGTTGACAAGCTGTTTGTCGTTCGGGACTGTGACACATACAAAACGGAGTGTGACATGCGCATTGGCCTGTTTGTGGCGATCTGCGCCCTCGCCCTGGCGGGGTGCGTCGAAGAGGCGCCGCCGTCCGCGAGCGGCGAGGAGACGCGGGATGGTGGGTGCCGCAGCAGCCGCGACTGCCCGCAGGTGGACCAGACCTGCGTGGAGGGTGAGTGCGTCGTCCTTGCGTGCGAGACAAGTCGGGACTGCCCGTCCATCGACCAGGTCTGTGACGAGGTCGAGCACGCGTGCGTCATCTGCCTGGCCGAGACCTGCGACGACGACCGCGACGGCGTGCCCAACGCGGTGGACAATTGCCGCACCGTGGTCAACGCCGGGCAGGACGATCTGGACCGCGATGGCCAGGGCGATGAGTGCGACGTCGACGACGACGGTGATGGGCTCGCGGATGATGAGGACAACTGCTCCCGCGACTTCAACCCAGACCAGGCGAACCCCGACGCGGACCCGCGTGGCAGCACGTGTGACGACGACGACGACGAGGACGGGCTGCTCGATGGCGCGGACAATTGCCCGAATGTGGCCAACGCCGACCAGGCGGACCTGGACCAGGACGGCCTGGGCGATGCCTGCGATGCGGACGCCGACGGCGACTCCGTGGGAAACCTCGCCGACAATTGCGGCTTCGCCTTCAACCCGACGCAGCTCGACACCGACGGCGACGGCGAAGGTGACGCTTGCGACGGCGACAGCGACAGCGACGGAGTGGCCAACGCGGAGGACCTCTGCCCGCTGCTGCCGGATCCGGACCAGGACGACCTGGACGGTGACGGCGAGGGCGATGCGTGCGACGCCGACGTAGACGGAGACGGACACGCCAACGCCGCCGACAATTGCCCCCGCGTCGCCAACCCGGTCCAGCGCGACCTGGACGCGGACACTCTGGGCGACGCTTGCGACATCGACCGCGACGGAGACGGCATCGAGGACCTGCTGGACAACTGCCCGGACCGTCCAAACCCCACGCACCAGGACCTGGACCAGGATGGAGTGGGCGACCTGTGTGACGAGGACGACGACGGGGACCTGGTGCTCGACGACGCCGACAATTGCGCCTTGGTGGCCAACCCGGAACAATTGGATCTGGACCGGGATCAGATCGGGGACGCGTGCGACCCCGACCGCGACGGAGACGCGGTCGCCAACGGCCCGGACAACTGCCCCGACGCCCGCAACCCTGACCAGGTGGACCTGGACCAGGATCTGATTGGCGACGCCTGCGACCCCGACGACGACGGCGACGGCATCGATGACGACATCGACACCTGTCCGCGCCACGTAGACATCGAACAGTCCGACATCGACCAGGACGGTCTGGGCGACGCGTGCGACATCGACGCCGACGGTGACCTCGTGCTCAACGGGCAGGACAATTGCCCCTTCGCGTACAACCGTGAGCAGAACGACACGGACCAGGACGGCGCGGGCGACGCCTGCGACGGGGACCGCGACAACGACACCATCGCCGACGAGGACGACAACTGCATCGAGGTGCCCAACACCAACCAGGCGGATCTCGACAACGACGGCGCGGGCGACGTGTGTGACGACGACATCGACGGTGACGGACACGCCAACGCGCCAGACAATTGCCCGACGGTCCACAACGTCGTGCAAGCGGTAACCGTTCACGGCGGGCGTATCAGCCAGGAAGGATCGACGGGGACGACTGGC
>CALBXO010000817.1 GCA_937890335.1 uncultured Pseudomonadota bacterium
GCGACACAGGGCCAGGGCGCCGTCGTCGCTCAGGTAGTTGGACTCCACGGTCAGTTCGCGCATGGCGCAGCTCGCAGACAGATGGTTGGCCAGGAGGATCGCGTCCGCGTCACGGAGAAGGTTGGCGCCCAGGTCCAGGCTCTGGACCCCGGACAGACCCGCCCAATCTGTCAGGTGACGGACCGCAGCCGAGCGCAGCATATTGTCCGACAGGTTGAGCCGCTCGAAGCCAGCGTGAGCCAGTAGCTCCGGCAGGCGCAGCCCCCGAAGCGCGCACCCGCTCAGGTTGAGTCCGCGGGCCATCGCCAGGATGGGGCCGCGGGCAAGCTGCGTGCACCCTGCGTCCGTGAGGGGGTTGTCGGAGAGGTCCAGATCGCGGAGGCTTGGCAAGACACAGTTGGCCAGTCTGGCCGCGTCGCGCTTCGTCAGACCGCAGCTGCCGAGCCCCAGGTTGGCGAGGGCGGGAAACGCCCCCAGGCCGTCAAGGTCGGTCAATGGGTTGTCGCGCAGCCCCAACTGGGTGAGCGTGCCGCCGGCCCGTGCTCCAAGGAGGGCCAGTGACTTGCCGTGGATCGCGTTGTGGCCCACGTCCAACGACCTGAGGCCCCCGAGCGCCCGGCCCTCGGTCAACGCGGTGACGCCCTGGTCGTTGAGGCCGGTGTGGCGGGCGTCCAGAGTAGCGAGTCTTCGCAGACTGCGGGCCGCTGCGACACGACGCAGCTCGCTGCCGCGCAGTGCACAGTGGGCCACCGAGAGGTCACGGAGGCCGTCGAGTGCCTCCCAGCCGACCAGGCGCGCCACGTTGGGCGGGCTTAAACCGGTGCCGCTGACATCCAGGCTGTGTAGTCCGAACGCTGCGCGCCACGCCTTCAGCTCCCGGATGCCCTCGGCGGGCAGCGGGTTCGAGGCCAGGGAGAGGGATCCGATGGTGTCGGGGAGGCTCTCGACCACGGCGCGCAACCGCTCCGTGGTGTTCAGTTGGCAGCGGCCCAGGTCCAGGTGCGTCAGCCCGTGGATTGTCGGTCCGCCCAGGATGTAGGCGATGTCCTCGTCCGTGGGAAAGGACGTTTCGCTCAGGTCCAGGCTGCGAAGGAGGCGCCACCAGGCGGGAGGAGAGGAGACGTTGGGCGGAAGACCCTTGTGATGACGCAGACCATCGGGCCATCGGTCCAGGTGCGTTTGGGCGTAGTCCACCAGTGCGTCCGGCGCTTTGTGCAGCGCCACGAGGACAGCGGCCCAGCCGGACTCGCTGGGGTCGTCGTGGGCGAGCTGCCGCAGGCGTTCGAGGCGCTCCCGCATTCAGATGCTGTACCCGCCGTCCACCACCAGCCGCTGTCCGGTGATGAAGCCGGCGCGACGCGACGCCAGAAACGTGACCGCGTCCGCGACCTCCGTGGCCGTCGCCTCGCGGCCCAGCGGCGTGTTTCGCCGGCTCGCCTCGAGCCACGCGTCGTCCAGCTCGCCTTCGGCGCGCAATCGCTGGAACATGCCTGCGTCCACGACCCCGATGGCCACACTGTTGGCGCGCACACCAAAGCGCCCCTCCTCCTTGGCCACCGCGCGAAGGAGCGCCTCGAGCGCGGCCTTGGGGACCGCGGACAGGGCGTCTCGGCTCGGAAAGCGCACCAGCGCTGCTGTGGTAAGGGCGACGACGGATCCACGGCTCGCCCTCAGGTGCGGGAGCGACGCCTGCAGAGTGGCGAAAAAGCCCTCGACATCGATTGCGAGGCACCGCGACAGGTCGCCGCCGTCAAGCTTCGAGACCCACTGCATCGGGATCGACGGGCCGGCCGCATAGACCAACGTATGAAGCGGTCGCCAAGCGGCCGCCTTCCCGACTGCGGTTGCGGGGTGTCCGGTTGGAACCACCACCGTATCCGTCCTTGCGGGATCGGCGCTTCCGGCCTGGACCCCGGCGGCGGCCAGGTCGATGTAGATGGATGTCGCAGCGACGCCGATCTTCTCCAGCCTGCGGACCACAGCGTCGGCCCCGGCCTTGTCGCTCTTGTATCCGACCGCGACGTCGGACCCCGCCCGCGCCAGGCACTCGCACACGGCGCTGCCCACGCCGCCCGAACCGCCGACGACCAGCGCTGCCCCGTTTGGAAAGTCACTCATGGGCGCGATGGTGGAGCACCGACCCGGAAAAACCAAGTGCCAGGTGGAGTTGTGCGTCACCTCTCCTGGCTGCGCGACCCTGGCGCGGCCGGAGACTTTGGAAAAATGGTGCGGCGTGGGCCATGGTGGGACGAACTCACTACTGACCTGCCGCGGGCGGGCCACATGCGGAGCACCACCATGTGTCGCAATATCAAGCCGCTCTTCAACTTCGAACCGCCGACCACCGACGACCAGGCGCGCGCCGCCGCGCTGCAATACGTCCGTAAGGTCAGCGGCATGACGAAGCCGTCGCAGGCCAATGCGGCCGTCTTTGATGAGGCGGTGAATGAGATCGAGCTGGCAACGATGCGTTTGCTCGTCAGACTGACGACCACCGCCCCCCCGAAGGACCGTGAGGCCTGGGAAGAGGCGCGCCGCGCCAAGAACCGAGAGCGCTTCGCCCGGCCCACGCCCTGAGGGGCTCAGCCGCTGCGGTCGCCCCCGTCAGACCGGATACCCGCATCGGGGTTTGTGCAGGGCGGTCAGCCTCCGGCCGCAGGCCAGTGGCCGCTCCCGCAGGCCAGTGCTAGGTTGGTGTGGCCGTGTGGAGCGCTGGTGATCCGATGACCACGACCCTGCAATTCCTCGCCGACGAGCTGCTCCTCGGCCCACTCCTGTCTGCCCTTCCTGCATTCTGTGCCGACTACACCGTCGTCGCGCACTGGCAGCAAGGCGAGTTTCACCACGACTACGTGCTTGCGCTGCGGGAGCCTCGTGGGGTGCCGGGACCTGTGCTCGTCGTGAGTACGAACTGCAATGCCGGTGTCAAAGAGGTGCTCTGCCTGGCGCAGATGCCAGAGCGTTGGGCTCTGTGGAATGGCCGCTGCCCGGGCAATGACGAGTTTGAGGGCGCACCGCCCGAGGTGCTCGACGCAGCGCGGACTGTGCATTGGTTCGATCCCTGCGCGTTGCTGACGGACGATGCCAGGAGTGAGTTCAAGCCGGCACACCGGCGGCGGCAGCGAGGCGGTGGCTGGCGACACGTCCACGACGTGGAGGACTGACCCGATGATTTTCAAGGTCGCCACGCTCGCCGCAATCAAATCGGGTGCGGTGACCGCCGCGTTCCGTCGTGGTCGTCGTCCGCGTGTCACCGTCGGCGGCGCGCTGCGCACCGCGGTTGGGTTGGTGGCGATCACAGCGGTCGTACCCATCGCGAGGCCGCTGACAGCGACGGATGCGGCGGAGGCCGGGTTCCGCTCCC
>CALBXO010000818.1 GCA_937890335.1 uncultured Pseudomonadota bacterium
GTCGTCGACGTCGACGAGCTCGCCGCGCTGGTCATCTCGCGCCTCCAGGACACGCGCCGGGTGACGCGTGCGGCTCTCTACGTGCTCGACAATGACGTGTTGACCTACCGCCCCGTCGCCGCCACGAACGACGACTTTCCGAAGCTCGACGCCGCCACGCACAGAGTGTTCTTCCAGGAGCTGCGGGAAGACCGCGCCCTGCTGATCGACGACCTCGTCGCCGCGCTCACACAGGCGCGGCAGCGGCGGGTCCACACCGAGGAACTCGAGGGCGTTATTGAGGTCATGCGCAGCCTCGGCGCGGATGTCTGTGTCCCACTGACCAGCGAGGAACGAATCACCGGACTGGTGGTGGTCGGCGATGAGCGCGTCCGTGAAGCGTACTCACCAGACGAAATCCGGTCCCTCGTGCAGATCGCGGGACAGGCGGCCATCTCGGTGGAGAACAGCCGCCTTGTCGAAGGCATCCGCGAGCGCGAACGCCTCGCGGCGCTGGGTGAGATGGCGGCAGGACTCGCGCACGAGATCAGAAACCCGCTCGGCGCAATCAAGGGCGCCGCCCAATTCCTGAGCCCCATCGATCCCTCGACCGAGACGGACGACGAGCAAGGCGAGTTCCTCGAGATCATCGTGGAGGAGGTCAACCGCCTCAACGCCGTCGTGACGCAGTTCCTCGACTACGCGCGCCCGTACCGCGGCGAGCCCGTCCAGTGCAGCGTCAACGAGGTCGTGGAGAAGACGGGCCGGCTGTGGCGACCGCCGGCGGAAAAATGGCAGGTAGAGTGCGTACTGGAGCTCGACGACGTGCCCGACGCCCGCGCTGACCCGGAGCTGCTGCGACAGGTGTTCCTCAACCTCGCGCTCAACGCCATCCAGGCCACGGGCAAGCGGCCCGACGCTGACGATCCACCTGGTGCCGGCGGCCGCGAGCCCCGATTCGTCGTGCGCACGCGGCTGACTCGCCGGATGATCGCCATCGCGGGCCGTCCGCTGCCGCGCGACATGATCGAGGTCCAATTCATCGACAACGGACGCGGAATCCCGCCCGAGGAGCTCGACAGGATCTTCATCCCGTTCTTCACGACCAAGCAAAGGGGCACGGGGCTTGGCCTTGCGGTCTCCCAGCGCATCATCGAGAACCTGGGCGGCAAGCTGGAGGTGCAGAGTCAGTTTGCCAAGGGCACAACGTTCCGTGTGCTGGTGCCCCTGTGGGACGCCACGGTCAGCTGATCAGCTCCTGAAAAAGGTCCCAGCCCGGCTCGTCGTACCCCTGGACCGTGCGATACCACGCGGTGAACGCCGTCATGGACGCCTCCAGGTCGTAGGGCGGCTCGTAACCCAGGACCCGCTGGGCCTTGTCGATCCGATGCCTGACACCCCGCAATTGGTGCTGAAGGAAGCGGGCGTCGTAGTTGGGGCGCGGCCCGGTCGGCTTGGGAGCGGCTCCGCCACCGCCGCCCTTGAGCAACGATGTCAGCGGTTTGGCTGCCCACCCGGGCAAGCCCTCGTAGCGCGCCCGAAGGCTTCTGAACTCGCGCGTCAGATCCGGATTCTGCTTGACGATGTCCTTGACCGTCTCCAGGCCCGCGATCCGCCGCAGTGTGCCCAAATGCGCCTTGACGCCTCCCTGCCCACCGCCACTGACGATGTCCATCGCTTCATCGCGTGAGATGGAAGGGATAGGGTCCGTGCGACCGGCGAGTGGCGCCAGGGCGCGCACCACGTCACCCCACGTCCCCTCACCGCCGTCGTTGATGAAGATGCGCTTGCCGTCGGCCTCCTCGCAGTGGAGCCCGAGCTCGAGCGCATGCGCGATGTTGGCCACATCCCCGAGGACCACGGGCGCGGCGCCGTCGTCCACCAGCGCAAAGGTGCCCGCGCGCAGTGACGCCACCACATCCAGGATGTACCGGCTGTACACGCCGGACACGTTGGGGATGCACAGATTGACGGCCCGAACGCCCTGGTCGCAGGCCTCCTCAACCAGAACATCCTGTCGCAGCTTGAAGTCCTGGTACGAGCCCTTCTCCACAATTGGCTGCGCGTCCTCCGACTCGCTCTCGGGCGAGGGCGGTTCGCCGTACACGAGCACACTCGACAGATGGACCAGGCGCTCGATGGGCTGCGTCGCACACGCCGCCAGGAGGTTCCGAATCCCCGTGACCAGGGCCAGGTTGCTGCCCAGAGCGCAGTTGATGACGTGGGTGCAGCCATCCACCGCCCGCAACACGTCGTCCCGATCGGTCACGTCCGCTTGCGTCAGAGGGATACCCAGGCGCGCAAGGCGCCAGGCGTTGCCCGCCGTGTGGATGATGGGGACAATCTCGTGCTCACCGGACGCCAGCATTCGCTCGGTCAAGGTCGCGCCGACCAGGCCGCTCGCACCAAAAATGGCGATCTTCATGCCGTCACCTCCCCGTAGAAGGCGTCACGCATGGGCGTCTGCACCGCGTACATTTCATGGATCAAGCGGATGTTCTGTGTTCCCTGCGACGCTGTCACAGCGGGGGCTGATCCGGTCGAGCAAGCTGTCATGAAGTCCTCGAGCTGGAGGTCGTACATGTTTCGCTGCGCGGACCCGGCGGCGCGGCGCAACACGATGTTCTGCTCGATCTCCGGCTGCGCACTGGGCCGAAACACGATGCTCCCCTCGCCGCCGTCTTTGTAGAGCAACACACCCTGGTCGGTCTTGAGCGCGAATCCGCCGGACATCGCATGGGTCTTTGACACGCGGAGGTGGCCGTCGAAGGCCCAACGCCCCTTGCCATAGCGCACCGTGGCGCGCGCGCTGGCCTCAGGGCCGCCGCGCGAGTCGTCCTCGTAGGTGACGGACTCGGGATAGCCGAACCAGTACAGCATCCGGTCCAGAAAATGAGTCCCCGACACCATGAGGACGCCGCCGCCCGTCGCGCCCCGGTCCAGCGTGTAGCCCGAGTCCGGCGCCCAGCCGCCACGGGTCCCGAACTGGTACGCGAACCCCTGCGGACGGCCAAAAAACCGCTCGTCCAGGAGCCGTTTCATCAGCCCGACTGTGTCGAGGTACCGCGTGCAATAGCCCACCGCGACGACAACACCAGCTTCCGCTGCAGCGGCCTCGATGGCCTCGCAATCCGCAAGCGACGTGGCCAGTGGTTTCTCGACCAGAGCATGAACGCCGGCCCGGCAGCACGCCACCGTCAGCGCGCGGTGGGTATGGTTTGGCGTGGCGATGATCGCGCCGTCCACCTTGTCCAACACGTCCTCAAGACGGGTGGCCACATCCGCATCCAGCCCGTTGCGGTCCGCCAGCGCGCGCGCGCGCTCCTGTGATGTGTCCACGAGCGCCGTGACCTCCGCCCCCGCCGTCCTCAACACCGCGGGCAAGTGCGCCTGCTGCGTGATCTTACCTGTGCCTACCAGTGCCAGTCTCAAGAGTTCTTCCCTCAGGTCTCGGAAATGATTGTCGCGTCGCGTACTGGCCGCTCAGCCAGCAGCTGTGTTCGTTGAACACCGCCACCGCCGTCAGCAAGCCGTGTGCCACCCGCCCTTCCCGCCATCCGGCGGGCGCTGCAGCCGGTGTGGCCGCGCGTTCACAGCGCGGCCCGTGCCTGTGCGGTCACGTTCTCCAGGCAGCCGGGCGCAAACGGCGAGACCAGTCCGGCCCCGGACACCAAGGTCTGGAACGCGGCCCGACCGCCTCTGCGGCACAGGTTCACATAGGCGTCGATGGTGCCGGCGCGATCCTCGCGGCAGCGCGCCCAGAACTGCAGGGCGCAGGTCTGCGCCAGCGTGTAGTCGATGTAGTAGAACGGCGAGGCGTAGATGTGACGCTGAATCTGCCAGAAACCGCCCATCGCGGGGTGCTCCAACGGCCCGTACCGGCGCCACGGAGTGTACGTCTCCTCCATCTTCCGCCACATCTTGTGACGGCCCGCCGCGGTCGCCGTCGGGTTGGCGTAGACCTCGTGCTGAAAGTGGTCCACCGCCACCCCGTACGGGATGAACAGCAGCGCCCCCTCCAGGTGTTCTCGCCGGTACTGCTCGGCGCCGTCGCCCATGAGCCTGTCAATCTGGGGGTAGGCCAGGAACTCCAGACCCATGGAGTGGATCTCCGCAGCCTCAAACGTCGGCCAGACAAGCTCGGACATCTCCGCGTCGCGCGCGCTCCAGCATTGGAACGCGTGTCCCATCTCGTGCAGGAAGACCCGCACGTCGGTGGCGGTGTCCGAGAAGTTCGCAAAGACGTACGGCACGCCGTACTCGGGGAACGCCGTGCAGAACCCGCCTCCCGCTTTGCCCGGCCGCGGCGAGAGGTCCAGGAAGCCGCCGTCGGCCATCATGTTCATGAACTGGCCGAGATCCGGGTGAATCTCCGCAAACGCGGAACGGCAGGCGTCCACAATCCAGGCGGCGTCGCCGGCCGGCTTGGGGCCACCGCCCGGTGACTGCACCGCCTCATCCCACCAGAACAACGCCTCCAGGCCCAGGCGCTCGCGCTGGGCCTCTCGGCGCGCCATTGCCAGCGGAACCAGCTGGGATCTCACCTCGGCACGGAAGCGCTCGACGTCGTTCTGGTCGTAGTCGACCCGCTGCATGCGCAGGTAGCCAAGCGGGATGTAATTGGCAAAACCCAAGGTCGTCGCCATCTCGTGGCGCACGCGGACAAGATCGTCAAAAATCCGATCCAGGTCGGACTGGTTGTCCGCAAAGAACCCCCACCGCGCCTGCTCCGCCGCCAGCCGCGTCTCACGGTCGCCCACGGTGCGATACTGGTTGAGCTCGTTGAGCTGGTGCTCCCGGCCATTGAACTCGATGCGCGCCCCCGCGAGCAGCGCGGTGAACTCCGCGCACAGCCGAGCCTCGGACACCAGCTGCGGTTGGATCCGCGGGTCGTACGACGCGATGTCCGACTCCCACAGGGCAAACAGATGCGGGTTCACCGACTCTGCGGCAGCTGCGCGAAGCGGCGGCGCAAGCAGCCGTTTCTTCAGGTCGACCGAGAGCTCCTGAAACTTCGGCGACAGCTCGTCGCACAGGTCGCGCTCGGCGACATAGGCGGCGTTCTGCGTGTCCTGGTGAAAGCGAAGCCGACTCAACGACGTCCACGTGTCGATACGCCGCTGCAAACCATCCCACGCGACCAGTGTATCGCGACGGCGGCTGCGAGACCGCTCGCCCAGGCCCGCGTGCAGCGCCTCATACTCACCCGCGACGGCATCATAGTCGGGACGCGTGGAGGTGATGTCCTGGAATGACGAAAACGGCTTCAACATGATTCGGCCCCACAGTGACGGCGGCAGACCCTACACTCTGACCCCGATCTTGACCAGAGGTGCGCGCGCCCCGGATACTCGCCCGGTCAGACGTGCGCGGGCCGCGGCGAGGGGATCGCAAGCGGGCGCAATTGACGACACGGGGTGAGCCACACCGCGCTGTGTGAGGGCGGTCGCGCAAACCCCGAGCGGACCAGGGAAGGTCGCAGCCGTGTTCGACGTTCGCAGATGCCTCGCCAACATGCCCACGGAACCGGGCGTGTACCTGATGCGCGACCAGCGCGGCGAGATCATTTACATCGGCAAGGCCGTCAACCTTCGTGCGCGCGTCCGGAGCTATTTCCGCGGCGGAGACCCGCGCGGGTTCGTGAAGTTCCTCCCGCGCATTCTGTCGGACATCCAGGCCGTCGTCACCGGTTGCGAGGCGTCCGCCCTCCGCCTCGAAGCCTCCCTCCTGCGCTCCCACAAGCCACGGTACAACGTCGTGCTCGGGCCCAAGCGCGTCTGGCTTCGCATCGACGTGCGGGCAAAGTGGCCACGGGTGGACAAGGTCTGGCGGTTCCGCAACGACGGCGCGCGCTACTTCGAGTTCTTCTCCAACCGCAAAGCGACCGACGTGATGCGGATCCTGTCGCGGCACTTCAACCTGCGAACCTGCGACGACACGGAGCTCAACAACCGCAGCCGGGCGTGCATTGAGTACCAGATTGGTCGGTGCCCTGCGCCCTGCGTCGGCAAGCTGACCGAGTCGCAATACCGGGACCAGGTCAACGACGTCATCCTCTTCCTCGAGGGTCGCCACGAAGAGCTGGCCACCCAGCTTGAGGAGCGCATGTGGAGCGCCAGCGACACCCTCCACTACGAGGTCGCCGCGCGCTACCGCGACCAGGTGCGGGCGGTCCTCGTCGCCGCCCCCAAGCGCACCACCGCATCGGAAATGATCGACCGCGACGTGGTCGGGATGCACAGGGAGGCGGACCGGGTCACCTTCCAGGTCGTCACGCTCCGCGATGGTCGCGCCCGGCGCGCGGACGAGTTCCACTTCACCGGTCAGGAGTTTCCCGACGAGGAGCTCCTGTCCAGCTTCATCACGCAATACTACGCCGACGGAAGGGAGGTCCCGGCCGAGGTGCTCGTGCCGATGGAGATCGAGGCTGCGACGGGACTCGCGGACGTTCTCTGGGAGCGCCGAGGCAGTCGCTGCCGCGTCGGCGTTCCGCAGCGCGGTGATCGTCGAAAAAACCTGGAGCTGGCCCAGAAGAACGCCCAATACGCGTTCCGCCGTCACCACGGCAAAGAGGAGCGCACGCTCGAACAGCTCGGTGATCTGGCCGAGCGGCTGTCGCTGCCTCGGTGGCCCGCGCGCATCGAGTGCTTTGATGTCAGCAACCTTCAGGGCGAGTCGATCGTGGTCGGGATGGTCGTTTTCATCGACGGCGAGCCCGTTCGTCGCGCCTGGCGAAGCTTCCTCGTGCGCAGGGACACACAGGATGACTTTGCGTCGCTCCACGAGGCGCTCGTCCGACGGCTTCGCCGGTCTGTGGACGACGACTGGCCACTACCCGATCTCATCGTGATCGACGGCGGCAAGGGCCAGCTCAGTGCCGCCATGGACGCTGCGACCGAGGTCGGAATGCCAGGGGTACCGCTGTTGGCTCTGGCCAAGGCGCGAAACGGCAAGCCGGAACGGGTCTTTCTTCCCGGGCGCACCACTGAGCTGATCTTACCCCGCGCAAGCCCGGGGCTGCTGATGTTGCAGCGGGCACGGGACGCCGCCCACGAGCACGCACTGGATCACCACCGTCGTCGGCGCCGTCGCGCGCATCTGCGCAGCTCCCTCGAGGACATACCCGGCGTGGGGCCAAAGCGACGGCGGGCACTGCTGGAGCATTTTGGATCCCTGAAGAGCCTCAAGAACGGCTCGGCAGAAGACATTGCGCAAGTGGATGGGATCTCGCCGGAAATGGCGCAACGAATCCAAACGCATCTGGGGCCGGCGGCAACCCAGGCTCCGTAGCCTCAAACGCAGGGACGATCAGGCGGCCGCCTGCCGGATGAGCGTGCGCGCCAGCGCCGCGCCCAACGCGGCGTTGTGCTCGGCCAGCGCGCGGTTCGTCTTCAGGGTGCGGCCGCCGGACAGGCCGTACAATTGGTGGAGAAGGAACGGCGTCATCGCCTTTCCACGGATGCCTCCGGCCGCGGCCTCCGCCAGCGCGGTGCGAATCCAGCCTTCCACCTCGTCCGAGGCCAGGGCGTCGGCCTCGGGAACCGGGTTGCAGACCAGGACAGCCTGCTGTTGCCCCAACTCCCACTGTGCCGACACAACCCGCGCCAGGTCGTCCACATCGTCCACGCGCGCGACCAGCGCGTGCTCGGAGCCGCGGGTGTAGAACGCGGGGAACGTATCGCAGCCAAAACCCACCACCGGAACGCCCTGGGTTTCCAACACTTCCAGCGTCAGGCCGAGATCCAGAATGGCCTTGGCGCCCGCGCTCACAACTGCGATGGGCACGCGGCCCAACACAGCGAGGTCCGCAGAGATGTCCAGGGTTCGCCCAGCCCCGCGGTGCACACCGCCAATGCCACCGGTTGCAAAGACCCGGATCCCAGCTGCGTGCGCGATGTAGGCCGTAGACGCCACCGTCGTCGCCGCCGACTGCCGCATCCCGACCACCACGCTCAGGTCGGGAATGGAGGCCTTGGCAAAGTCCTCATCCAGGGCCAGCCGTTCCATCTCGTCGTCGCCAAGGCCCACGTGAACTTCACCGTCCACGATCGCGATGGTAGCGGGCGTGGCACCCTCCCGCTCCACCGTCGCCTCGAGCGCGCGCCCCACCTCGAGATTGTAGGGCCGCGGGAACCCATGGGCCACGATCGTCGACTCCAACGCGACCACGGGCAGTCCGTCCTCGAGAGCCGTTCGGACGGCGGGACTGAACCGCAGCCTCACTTCAGCGCCGCCAGACCCTCAGCGATCCGCGCCAGTCCAGCCCGGATGCTGTCGTCGTCGGTCGCATAGCTGAGTCGCACATTGCCAGGCGCGCCGAAGGCGCTGCCGGGGACGGTGGCGACTCCACAGTTCTTGAGCAGATGGTTGCACAGCGCATTGTCGTCGGCGATCACCCCGTCGGGCCCCGTCTTCCCGAGATGGGCGGACAGATTCGGGAAAGTGTAGAACGCGCCCATGGGCTCGGCGCACGTCACGCCTGGAATCGCCCGAAGCAGCTCGACCATCAGCTTTCGTCGCCGATCAAAATGAACCTTCATCGCTCGCGTCGGCTCCTGATCGCCCTGGAGCGCCGCCAGCGCCGCCCACTGCGTGATGCTCGTCGCGTTCGAAGTGCTCTGCGACTGCAGCTTGCTGACCGCGTCGGCCACCGCGGGCGGGGCCACGAGGTACCCCAGACGCCAGCCGGTCATCGCGTGGCTCTTGCTCAGCCCGTTCACCGTGATCGTCAGATCCTGCAGTCCGGGCCGGAGCGTGGCGAACTCCAGCATCTCGAGCCCACCGTAAATCAGCTCGTCGTAGATCGAGTCCCACAGCACGGCGATCTGATGCTCCAGACACACATCGGCGATCGCCTCGAGCTCCGCACGCGTGTAGACCGCGCCCGTCGGGTTGTTCGGACTGTTGAGGATCAACATCCGCGTCCGCGGGGTGATGGCGGCGCGGAAGTCAGCCGCCGTCATCTTGAACCCATTGTCCTCGGTGGACCCGACGAATACGGGTGTGGCCCGCGCGAGCAGCACCTGTGCAGGATAGGTCACCCAATAGGGCGCCGGGATGATGCACTCGTCGCCCGGATCCAGCAGCACCTGGGTGCAACCATACAGGCTGTGTTTGGCACCCGTGCTGATCACGACGTTGGCGGCGGACAAATCTTTGAGACCGCGCTCGGTGTAGAGCTTGGCCACAGCGTCGCGCAGGACCTTCACCCCGACGACGGGCTCGTACTTGGTCTTTCCGGCATCCAGGGCCGCCTTGGCCGCCTCCTTGATGTGATCCGGCGTGTCAAAGTCGGGCTGGCCCGCTGAGAAGCTGATGATGTCGTGCCCGGCCGCCTTCAGAGAACCCGCCAACGCGGTGATCGACAGTGTGGGCGACGGTTCGATGGACTGGATCAGATCGCCGAGGGCAAGGCCCTTCTTCGAAGCGCTCATTTGTATTTCTCCTTGAGACGGCGCGCCACGTCTGGGGTCACCACGCCGTCGAGGTTGCCACCGAGCTTGGCCACTTCTTTGACCAGCCGGCTGCTCACATAGAAATGCGTTGCGCCCGTCATGAGGAACACCGTCTCGATGTCCTGCGCGAGCTTTCGGTTCATGTTGGACATCTGGAGCTCGTACTCGAAGTCCGCGACACCGCGCAGACCACGGAGGATGGACCCAGCCCCCTTCGCGCGCGCGTAATCGACCAGCAATCCCTCAAACGTATCCACCTCGACGCCGGGATCGCCAGCGAAGGTCTGCGTTACGATCTCGATTCGCTCATCAATGCTGAACAGCGGTGCCTTGGAGATGTTTCGCGCCACAGCGACGACCACGCGATCGAAGACACTGCGGCCGCGCTCGACGATGTCGACATGGCCATTGGTCAGCGGATCAAAGGAACCAGCGTACACTGCAGAACGAGTCATCACGCCTCCCATAGACTCAGGCACGTACCGCCGTACGTGCGACGGACGGTGCAGGTCAAGCAAATTGGCACATCCGACTCACCGAGGGGCTCGTCGGCAGGGTGTTCGGCGGCAATGTACGCGTCGGGCGCGAGAAGATCGTATTCCACCAGGGCCCGCAGCGTGCGCGCAACGAGGCGATCCGGGTAGGGGGGGTCCAGCAGCACCAGGTCGAACTGGCGCCCCACAAACCGGCGCAGGCCGTTGGGCAAATCGGCGGTGACGACCTCGCCGGCGAAACCCGTCCTCGTGAGGTTCTCACGGATCGTGGCGACCGAGCTCCGATGTGCGTCCACGAACGTCATGCGATCGGCCCCTCGGCTCAGCGCCTCGCACCCCAACGCGCCCGTGCCCGCGTAGAGATCTAAGCCCGACCAACCTTGAACCGCCCCCCGCGACTCGAGGATTGCAAAGAGCGATTCCCGAACGCGATCCGTCGTGGGGCGGATCGAGAGTCCCTTGGGGACGGAGGCGAGGCGGCGGCCGCGGGCAATGCCCGAGATGATTCTCATGGCGATGGAGGTACCACACGAAACAACGGTGAAAAAAGGGTTGACGCCCCAGAAGGGAGCATGTAGATACCCGGTCCGCGTCGGGGGGATTCGCCCACCGCGCCGGAAGAGTCGCTTCCGGTTAAACGCTCGGTGGAAAATTCAGCTTGACACGCAAGTTCAGCTGATGTAGTTTCCGCCTCCCGCTGAAAGGCGGGATTTGAGACCGGCCTCCGGTTTCAGTCTTTGAAAACTGAAGAGCAGTGAGTGGTAGGTCAGCGCGCACAGAGATGTGCGATGTTGAGGCGA
>CALBXO010000819.1 GCA_937890335.1 uncultured Pseudomonadota bacterium
ACTTTGGTCGCGCCCACTGCCCAGCGCTCTACCACGATCTGTCCACCTGTCCCATCTGCTCCTGGGCTGCGACCAAGAAGCGCGTAGAGGAGGAGGCCCGACGCAATCGTGAGTTGCGCTCCGGCCGAAAGAAGCCTAGGTAAGAAAGCCCGTCCACGGAGGGCGTGGAACCCACGAGACTGAGGGTAGACGATGAAGACGTATCTCCTGTTTGCAGCCATGTGCCTCGCGCTGAGCCTTTCCGGCTGTGACGCGGCCGAAGAGATTCTGGATGGTGAGGAAGCCGCGCTCAAGGAGGCTGACCTGCCCAATTGCTCCAAGGTCATCAACTGTTGCGCCAACCTCAAGTCCAAGGAGCTGTCCGAGGGCCTCGACGACGCGTGCGATGAGCAGTTCGTCCCCGCGGCGAATCGCGTAATCGACACGTACCAGGATGCCAAGGGAGAGCTGAGCCCGGGCTCCGATGGCGAGCGCGCGCTCTACGACGAGACGCGTGGCACGGTTGAGGTTGGGTGTCGCTGCTTCCTGGAGCAGTCCGTGGGACAGATCGACGCTGTCTTGCTCCCCAAAGACTGCGAGGCGGACACGTCCGTGGGTCAGGCCGAGGCCGATATGTGCGTCGGCGCGGTCGACGAGCTGGTCAATCCTGCCGGTGGCAACAACGGCGAGTAGCGCTCCGGTTCGACCTCCTGCGATGACTCCCGCGCGGTCACAGTGACCGCCCCTGCACCTGTCTACGGCTGTGACGCGCCCGTGCCTGGCCTTTGTCGGTCGCGGGCGGCGCCCCGATTTCATTTCAGAAGACCCCGACTGAGGAGCGCCTCCATGGCTCTGGATCCCAGCATCGTCAAGCGCCTCAAGCAATGGCCGTACCGCGAGGCCAAGCAGCTCGAGAAGGTTTTGCGCCGGCGCACGCCCAAGTCCGGCGTCGCTCTGTTCGAGACCGGTTACGGGCCGAGCGGGCTGCCGCACATCGGCACCTTCGCCGAGGTCGCGCGGACCACCTGGGTGCAGCGCGCGTACGAGATCATGACGGGGCAGCCGACGCGGTTGTACGCGTTCAGCGACGACATGGATGGGCTGCGCAAAGTCCCCGACAACGTGCCCAACGCGGAGCTGCTGACCGAGCATCTCGGCAAGCCGCTGTGCGACATCCCGGACCCCTTTGGGGAGGCGGAGTCCTACTCGGGCTACATGAACCTCAAGCTCCAGCAGTTCCTGGACGCGTTTGGGTTTCAATACGAGTTCAAGGCGTCCCATACCCAGTACCGTGGTGGGGTGTTCAACGAGGGCCTCGGCCGCGTATTGGACAACTACGAGGCGATCCGCGCGGTGATCTTGCCGACGCTGTCCGAGGAGAACCGGGAGGCGTGGAGTCCGTTCATGCCGATCTGCGAGTCGTGCGGCAAGGTGTACACGACCCGTCTGCTGGCGACGCATCCTGAGCGCGGGACCATCACGTACATCTGCGATCAGCCGTACAAGGACTCGATCCCGGCCTGCGGCCACCAGAACGAGGTGCCCGTCACCGACGGGCGGGTGAAAGTAGGCTGGAAGGTGGACTGGGCGCTGCGCTGGTTCACGTACGGCGTCAATTACGAGATGTACGGCAAGGACCTCATCGACTCGGCGCGCCTGTCCAGCGAGATCTGCCGGATTCTGGGCGAGCCGCCGCCGCAGGGGTTCTTCTACGAGATGTTCCTGGACGGGCAGGGGCGAAAGATCTCCAAGTCCATCGGCAACGGCATGAGCCTCGACGAGTGGCTGACCTACGGGCCACTGGAGTCGCTGTCGCTGTTCATCTTCAAGAAGCCTGAGCAGGCCTCACGCCTCCACTTTGACATCGTCCCTCAGCACACCGACGAGTACCTGCAGCACCGCGCGAAGTTCGGCGAGCTGGACGAGATCAAGCAGTTTGGGTCGCCAATCTGGTTCATTCACCCCGACGAGAACCCGACGTTTGGGGCCAAGCTGAACTACGCGGCGCTCCTGAACCTGGTCAGTGTGCTCAACACCGACGATCAGGAGGTTGTGTGGGGCTATCTGAAGCGGTACGACCCAGACGCGGAGGCCGACAAGGACGTGATCGATGGCCTGATCCAGCGCGCGCTCAACTACTTCCGTGACTTTGTGCTGCCGACCAAGGAACACCAGCTGCCGAGCGCCGAGATGCGCCCGGTCGTGGATGCATTCCTGGCGTTTCTTGCCACCTACGACGGTGCCGACGGTACCGAGATCCAGAACGCGGCGTACGCATGCGGGAAGGAAGCGGGCGTCAACCTGCGTGCGTTCTTTGGGACGATGTACCAGCTGTTGCTGGGGCAACCGCAGGGGCCGAGGCTCGGGACGTTCGTGGCGCTCTTCGGCGTGGAGAACACGCTGGCTCTGGCGCGGGAGCAGATGGCTGCGCTGGAGAGTGCACAAGGCTGACCGGCGGCGAGCGCCTCGTGCAGTGCCTCGGCCTCGTGGCGGTGAGTTTGCGGCGGAGCGCGCCGGGGTAGGACTGCGCGCAGGCACCGCGCTCACGCGCGCGGTCGGGTCACTCTGAGTTCCAGAAGAACTCCCACTTGCGCAGCGGGCGCCCCTCCTCGAGCTTCTCGCCCATCCGGAACGCGTCCACGGCCATGAGGGGGCCGAGCAGGCCACCGAGCCAGCACACCACGGGGCCCCCGAGCAGGATCGCGATGCCCTTGGTCGTCTGCCCCAGGTAGATGTGCCCGGCGCCAGGCACCAGGCAGCTGAGCAGGGCGGCCACGCCCGTGCTCTTGCCCGTGGGGTGCACGAGCTCCTGGTCACTCACAGATCGTCGTCGTCTTCGTCGTCCATGCCGATGATGTCGGCGCCGCCGCCCTTGGTGGCGAGCATGTGCGCGATGCGCCAGGCATCGAGCTTGGAGTTGGACTGGTAGACCACGGGGTGCTCGCCGGCTCTGGCAGCCTTGAGATAGCCGGTGAGCACCAGCTTGCCGACCTTCGGGTGGAGCGTGTGGAGGTACTCCTTGAGTTCGCCTTTGCGGTCGTGGTCGAAGTCCTCGAGCGTGACGGTGTAGCGGTAGCTCTGGCTCATCGAGTGCAGCCTCCTGATGGCGTGTTGTGCAGCCGGAAGGCTACCTCAGCTGGGCTTGGATTGGTAGACGCGCGGGCGTGCGCCGCGGCGGGCTCAGCCGCCCTTTGCGTAGCGGCGCGGCGGCGGGGTGATGGAGATCACCGCCATGTCGGTCAGGCCCGCAGTCTTGGCGGCGGTGCGCGGTCCGATGAAGCCTGACCGCTGCATATTGTTGAGGATGTTGCGCATCTTCAGGCGCCGGTCCGGCGGGATGATGCTCCGCGCGTAGAGACGGATGAAGTGGTTGGGGTTGGGCAAGATGCTGCCCAGGAAGACCGCTTCGCGGAGACTGAGCTTGGTGGGAGGCTTGTCGAACAGCTCGCGGCTGGCCTCGCGGATTCCGAAGATGCCGGGTCCGAGATGGAGCATGTTCAGGTAGATCTCCAGGATTCTCTCCTTCGGCAG
>CALBXO010000820.1 GCA_937890335.1 uncultured Pseudomonadota bacterium
CGGCCACACGCTGCTCCTGCTCGACGCGACCGGCTCGTACCACCGGGAGTCCGTGCGGCAGGCAACGGGCAGCGGGTTGAACGTGGGGACGCCGCTGATGCGGTTGCAGAACCCGGAGGAGACGCGCGTCGTTGTGGTGGCGCTCGCTGAGACAACTCCGGTGCAGGAGGCGACCCATCTGCAGGAGGATCTGCGCCGTGCAGACATCGAGCCCTACGCGTGGGTCATCAACCGATGCCTGGCTGCGACAAACACCAGCGATCCGATACTGCGTGCGCGCGCGCAGGCAGAACGCCGGGAGCTGCTGCGTGTGGCGCAGGAGCACGCCAAGCGGCTCTACGTCGTCGGGTGGTCAGCCGACGAGCCCACGGGCATCCAAGCCCTCCGCGACCTCATGGACGGGCCGGACGCGACGTAGCCGCTTTGGTTTGGGGTGGCCGCCCCAGATGATGTTCGGGTACCGCGGCCCGCGTCTGGACGGGCCCATTGAATGCCGGCGAGAGCAGACCTCGCGGGCCAGGAGAACGCCGTCATGAGCAGCCTGTCAGCCCCGGCCCGCGCGCCCACCGGAACGGGGGCGGTAGCCCCGCGACGCCCAATCAAGAAGATCTTCGCGGAGATGGTGGGTACTTTTGCCCTCGTGTTCGCCGGGTGCGGCGCCATCATGACGAACGCCGTCTCCGAAGGGGCCGTCACCCATGTGGGCGTGAGCGCCGCCTTTGGGCTGGTCGTCATGGTCATGATCATGGCCACAGGCCACATCTCCGGCGCACACTTCAACCCCGCCGTGACTCTCGCCTTTGCCGCGATTGGTCGCTTTCCATGGCGTGAGGTGCCGGGGTACATCGCCGGCCAATGCGCGGCGGCCGTGCTCGCGAGCCTGGCCCTCCGGATGCTGATCGGCCCCGCGGCGTCGATGGGTGCCACACTCCCCAAAGTGGCCGAACTGCAGGCGGTGGGACTGGAGGGCGTGCTGACGTTCTTCCTGATGTTCGTCATCACGGCGGTCGCCACCGACGATCGAGCGGAAGGAGGGATGGCGGCCATCGCCATTGGCGGCACAGTGGCCCTGGACGCGCTGTTTGGCGGCCCGCTGACTGGCGCCTCCATGAACCCGGCGCGTTCACTGGGGCCGGCGCTCATCAGCGGCGAGCTCCAGGGACTGTGGATCTACTTTGTGGGCCCAATTCTGGGAGCGGTCGCCGGGGCGGTGACCTATCACCTCCTGCGCTGTGGGGGAGAGCCGCGGGACGCTTCCGGCTGTTGCTGAGCTGTGACCGGGTTGGATATTCTCCCGCACGAGCAGCGTACGTCCCAACTCCGCTTGCTGCTTTCGCGCGCGCAGTGACGGGCCTCGGCGCGCTCTACTCCTGGACGAGCATTCGCGCGATCTTGGCCATCTCCGGTGACTGCCCGCTGTGCTTGTCCGCCCATCGTGCGGGCGTCCCCGCGCCCTCAATGGGTTTGTTGGGGTCCGCGCCGAGCTCCACCAGCGTCTCCACATGGCGGAACGCCTCGGAGCGAACGGCGAGCATCAAGGGCGTGTCGCCCTGGGCGTCCGCCGCGTCTACGGGCACGCCAGCTTTGTGAAGCTTCCGCAGGAGGGCGCTGCGGTTCATGCCGCGCCGCTCGCCCTGGCGCAGGCCGGCGGCCAGATGCAGGGTCGTCCTGCGGTCCGGCCCCGTGGCCTTGGGGTCCGCGCCCTTGCTCATGAGGAGTTCAGCCAGGTCTTCGTGCCCGCCGCGGATCGCGTGGCGCAGGGCGACCGACGAGTTGGCCTTCGGGTCCGCCTTTGCCCCCAGCAGCAGCCGCACCACTTTGCCTTTGCCATGAAAGCTGGCCATGCCCAGCGGCGTTCGGAGCTCGCCGCCGGGGGTGTCCGTGGGCAGCACCGCGTTGGAGCTTGCGCCATGGTCGAGCAGGGACCGCACAACCGACGCGTGGCCGCCACCGGCGGCGGCGATGATCGCCTCGGGCTGGTCGTCCGCTTTCACGCCCTTGCGGAACAGCGCCTCGACGGTGTTCAGGTGCCCGTTCCGGGCTGCGGCGGACAGCACAGTGTCGCCGTGCGCCCCGGGGGCCCGCGAACGAAATGTCGCGTCTGCGCCGTTGTCGAGGGCTTCGAGGACGTCGCTGGTTCGGCCGGCGGCCGCGGCCTCGATCATCTTTTCATTGCTCACGCAGCCCGAGACCATGGCCACGAGGGCCGCCGACACCAGAAATCCACGCATGGGCATCCTCCTCACCGGGAACCCGGTGCGGCATCGTACCGCGTCCCGACCCGCCCGGCGACCCGTTGCCCCGGGGGCCCCAAATGTGCAACAAGGCGCCCCATGAAACGACTCGTGGTGCTGGTCTCCGGGTTTGGTTCCAATCTTCAGGCCATCATGGACGCCTGCGCCGATGGGCGCATTGGCGCCGAGGTCGTTGGTGTGGTGTCCAACCGCAAAGCGGCGCATGGGCTTACCCGTGCTCGCGAGGCGAGCATCCCTACCGAGTACCTGCCCTACGGACCGTACCGGGACTCCGGCCGCGGCCGCCAGGAGTACGACGCGTTCGTGGCCGAGCGGGTCCAGGCCTACCGCCCCGACTTTGTGATTCTGGCGGGTTGGATGCACATCTTCAGCGCCGATTTCCTCGTCCCATTCGGTGACCGGGTCATCAACCTGCATCCGGCGCTGCCTGGGCAATTTCCTGGCATCCGCGCGATCGAGCGGGCGTTCGAGGGGTTCAAGGCCGGGGAGATCACCCAAACCGGGATCATGGTGCACCGCGTGGTCCCCGAGGTCGACGCCGGCCCAGTGCTGGGCACGACACAGATCGCGATCAGCGAGTCGGACACACTCGAGTCCCTGTCTGAGCGGGTCCACGGAGCGGAACATGACCTGCTCGTCCGCGTGCTGGCCGATCTCTGCGCCGCTGCGTAGTCCTGTTTGACAGCCCCTGTCCGCGTGTGGTTTACGGGCCGCGCAACACGGAGGGACGCCATGACGCGCGCGCTGCTGAGTGTGTATGACAAGACCGGTCTCGAGGAGATCGGCCGCGGTCTGCACGACCTTGGTTATGAACTCGTAGCGTCCGGTGGCACCGCCCGACGCCTGTCCGAAGCCGGACTCCCCGTCACATCCGTGGACGCCATCACCAACCACCCGGAGATTCTGGGCGGTCGGGTGAAGACGCTCCATCCCGCAGTGCACGGCGGCATACTTGCCCGGCGCACGGACGAGCACCTGGCGGAGCTCGCCAGTCACGGGATTGCCGCCATCGATGTGGTCGTGTGCAACCTGTATCCCTTCCGCGAGACCGTGGCCCGAGCCGACGTCACCGAGGCCCACGCGGTCGAGGAGATCGACATTGGTGGAGTGACCCTGCTGCGGGCCGCGGCCAAGAATTTTGAGTCCGTGGCCATCGTCTGCGACCCGGCCGACTACGCAGGGGTGCTGGCATCGCTCGGCGCCGGGACCGTGGACGTGGACGCGCGGCGGCGCCTGGCGCTCAAGGCTTTCCGCCAGACGGCGAGCTACGACGCGGCCATCAGCAGCTGGCTGGCCGGCGCCGTGGAGGAGCCGCCGTTTCCGGGTGAGTTCCACTTTGCGGCGGACCGTGTGGCGACACTGCGCTACGGCGAGAACCCTCACCAGGAGGCGGCGCTCTACCGCTGGCAGGGCGCCACGCCGACCTTTGAGCAGCTGCAGGGCAAGGCCCTGAGCTACAACAACCTGGTGGACCTGGAGGCGGCCTGGGCCATGCCCTGGGAGTGGGCAGACCCCACCGTCGCCATCATCAAGCACACCAACCCGTGCGGATTGGCCACGGCGGCGACGCTGCCGGAGGCGTTCAAGGCCGCGTTGGCCAGTGACCCCGTCTCTGCGTTCGGTTCCGTGATCGCCGTCAATCGACCGGTGGACATGGAGCTGCTCGAGGTCGTTGGAAAGCTGTTCGTCGAGGTCCTCGCCGCGCCGTCGTTCACGGACGACGCGCTGGCATGGCTCGCCGCTCGCAAGAAGAACTGCCGCGTCATGGTGGGGCAGAAGCCCGACAACAGCGCGCTGGTGATTCGGTCCACGGGCGACGGGTTGCTGGTGCAGACGCCGGACGACACCGGCGTGGACCGCGCCGCGTGGCGGGTGGTCAGCAAACGGCAGCCGACGGCGGAAGAGCTGGCCGGGATGGAGTTCATCTGGCTCGTCACCAAGCACGTCAAGAGCAACGCGATTGTGCTCGGGCAGGGAACGGCCACCGTCGGTGTCGGCGCGGGTCAGATGAGCCGGGTAGACTCCGTTCGGCTGGCCGTGGCGCGGGCGGGCGATCGCGCGGCGGGCTCCGTGCTCGGCTCCGACGCGTTCTTCCCCTTCGCCGACGGCATCGAGGAGGCCGCGGCGGCCGGCATCACCGCTGTGGTGCAACCCGGTGGGAGCATGCGGGACGACGCCGTCGTTGAGGCCGTGGACCGCCTGGGTCTGGCCATGGTTGTCACCGGCGAGCGACACTTCAAACACTGAGCGCAACCGCAATCGGACGCAGGTCCGGGAGGCATCGGCATGGTCACACGTATCGAAGTTCGACATCGTCCGGGCGTGCCCGACCCTGCCGGCGACGCCATCGTCGTTCAGGCCGCGGCCCTCGGCATCCACGGGCTGCGCGCCGTGGGCACCTCTCGGTTGTATTGGTTGGCGGGCGAGCTCGACAGTAACGACGTCGACCGGCTGGCGGCTGACCTGCTGATCGACCCCATCGTAGAGCTTCGGGGTGCGGGGGGTGACGCCTCCCATGTGGTGGAGGTGGCCTGGCGAGCGGGTGTCACGGATACCGTCGCGGAGACACTGCTGGCGAGCGCGCGCAGCATCGGCGTGGAGGGCCTGGCGGCCGCGGCCACCGGGACCCGGTTTGAACTCCATGGCGAGTTGAGCCAGGCCGAGGTGGAGGAGCTGGCCAAGCGGCTTCTGGCCAATGATGTGGTCCAGATCTTCACACTCGGCGCCATTGGCGAACCGCCCATGACGGGGGACGCCGAAGCGGACCACACGGTCGAGACCATCCCCGTGCGCGACGCCGACGACGAGAGGCTGCTCGCCATCTCCGGCGAGCGCCGGCTGGCCCTGGACCTGGCGGAGATGCAGGCCATCCAGGCGTGGTACCGGGATGAGCAGCGCGAGCCGACGGACGTCGAGCTCGAGATGCTCGCCCAGACCTGGAGCGAGCATTGTGTCCACAAGACCTTTCGCGCGGGTATCGACTACACCGGGCCGGAGGGCAATGTGCGCGTGGAGGGCATCCTCAACACGTACATCCGCGCCGCGACCAACACGGTCGCCAAGCCCTGGGTGCACTCGGCGTTCGTGGACAACGCTGGCATCGTCGCCTTTGACGACACGTTCGACCTCGCCTTCAAGGTGGAGACCCACAACCACCCCTCGGCCATCGAGCCTTTTGGTGGCGCCAACACCGGCGTCGGCGGTTGCATCCGCGACGTCATCGGTGTCAGCGCTCGCCCCATCGCCAACACGGACGTGCTGTGCTTTGGGCCGTTGGACAAGCCGCTGGAGGACCTGCCGTCGGGGGTGTTGCACCCCAGACGTGTCGCCGACGGCGTCATCCACGGCGTAGAGGACTACGGCAACAAGATGGGCATCCCCACGGTGAACGGCGCCATCGTCTACCACGAGGGCTACACCGCCAACCCGCTTGTCTACGTCGGGTGCCTCGGCATCCTGCCCCGCGGCAGCCACCCCACTGAGCCGCAGAAGGGCGACCTTGTGGTGGCGCTCGGCGGGCGGACCGGCCGCGACGGGATCCGCGGCGCGACGTTCTCCTCCATGGAGATGGACCACGAGACCTCGGAGATCGCTGGGAGCTCCGTGCAGATCGGTCACCCGATCTGCGAGAAGCAGGCGTTGGAGGTGGTGCTCCGCGCCCGCGATGAGAAGCTCTACACCGCCATCACCGACTGCGGCGCCGGTGGCTTTTCATCCGCCGTGGGCGAGATGGGCGAGGAGCTCGGCGTGGACATCGAGCTGGAGAATGTGCCGCTCAAATACCCTGGCCTTCAGCCCTGGGAGATCTGGCTGAGCGAGGCGCAGGAGCGCATCGTCATCGCCGTCCCGCCGCAGCACCTGGCGCGCGTGGAGGAGATCTGCGCGGACCACGCCTGCGAGCCCACTGTACTCGGCACCTTCAGCGGTACCGGCCGCGTCCTCGTGAAGTACCGCGGAACCACCATCGCCGACCTCTCCACCAAGTTCCTCCACGACGGGATTCCTCGCCGTGAGATGGTAGCTGTGTGGGAGCGCCCGGGACACGAGGAGCCGGTGTACACGCCGGCCGCGGACCTGACCCCGATGCTCCTGCGCATCCTGGCGCGCCCCGACACCCGGTCCAAAGCGGACGTGGTGCACCGCTACGACCATGAGGTCCAGGGTGGCACCATCGGCAAGCCGCTTGTGGGTGACGGCCCCGGCGACGCCGCGGTGGTCGTGCCGCAGGACAGCTGGCGCGCTGGCCAGAAGAGCGGCGTGCAACCGGCGGCTGCGCTCTCCGTGGGCATCTGCCCGCAATACGGTGAGCTGGACCCGTACGCCATGGCCTGGGCCGCGGTGGACGAGGCGGTGCGCAACGTCGTCGCGGTAGGCGCGGACCCGGACCGCATCGCCATCCTGGACAACTTCTGCTGGGGCAACCCACGCCTCCCGGACCGCCTGGGCGCGCTGGTGCGTTGCTCGCAGGGCTGCCACGACGCCGCCGTGGCCTACGGCGCGCCGTACGTCTCCGGCAAGGACAGCCTCAACAACGAGTACACCGGCGCCGACGGCCGTAAACACGCCATCCCGGGCACGATCCTCATCTCCGCGCTGGGCGTCGTTCCCGACATGCAGCGGACCATCAACAGCGCTGCGGCCGCGGGCTCAGTGCTGTACCTGGTGGGCGAGACGCGCGACGAGCTGGGGGCCTCGGCGTACTACGCGGAGCTGGGCTTCGTCGGCGCCAACGTCCCCCAACCTCCGACCGACAGCCTGGCGAGCTACCGGGCCCTGCATGGCGCAATGGCCGCGGGCCTTGTCGCCGGATGCCATGACTGCTCCGAGGGCGGCATCGCCGTCGCCGCCGCCGAGATGGCCATGGCGGGAGGGGTGGGCATTGATTTGGAGCTGCCCTCTGACATGGCGCCGGACCGGTGGCTGTTCAGCGAGTCGCAGGGGCGGTTGTTGGTCAGCGTGAAGCCCGAGAACGCAGCTGCGTTCGAGTTGGCCTTGGGCGACCGGGCGATGTGTGTCGGTGTGGCCGTGGCCGGCAGCGCCGTGAACCTCGGTACCTCGGTCAGGACCGACCTCGACGGACTGCGACACGCGTGGTCCGGCCACCTGGGCTGAATCCCCCGTCAGGTGCCGGTGGCGTAGCCGCCGTCCACGAAGATGGTCTGGCCGGTCACGTAGGTGCTGTCGTCGGACGCGAGCCAGACCGCCGTGCCCGACATTTCGTCCGGCTGGGCCGGGCGGCCGAGCGCGCTGCGGTCGTTGTAGACGTTCATGATGTCGGGGGTGTCCACCATGATCGCGGCGAGCTTTGTGTCGACGACGCCGGGCGCGATGGCGTTGACGCGGATGCCGTAGCCGCCGAGCTCCTTGGCCAGGGTCCGGGTCATGGACATCATGGCAGCCTTGGTCATGCCGTAGACGCCCTGGAGGGGGGAGGCGGTGTGGCCGAGGATGCTGGCGATGTTGATGATGGAGCCGGGCTGGCCGGCCTCGATGAGGCCCTCGGCGACGTGGCGCGTGGCCTCGAATGCGCCCTTCAGGTTGACCTCAAAGGTCTTGTCCCAGGCCGCCCAGCTGGTGCCGAGCATGGGGCCAAAATAGGGGTTGGTGCCGGCGTTGTTGACCAGCACCGTAGGTACGCCGACCTCGTCACGGGTCCACTTCACCAGCGCCTCCACCTCTTCCACGTTGCCGGTGTGGCACGTACGGGCGACCACAGCGCCTGGAAAGTCTGCGTTGATTTCCGCAGCTGCCGCCTCGATTCCCGGCGCACGGCGGGACGCGATCACGACCTTGGCGCCCTCGGCGGCGTAGCTGCGGGCGATGGCCTTGCCGATGCCTCGGCTACCCCCGGTGACGATGGCGATTCTACCTTCCAGTCTCATGCGTGCGCTCCCAGCGGTGACAAAACAGGGCCAGTGCCATACCATGCATGGGCGCACGCAGGACAGGAGACGGCTTGGCCAGAAAGCACCGCCCGACAGGGGACTGGGTCGTCGACGATCTCCTCGGCACCGCTGCGAATGTGCCCTGGGACGCGCTCAAGGCCATCGTGGGCGGGCAATCCGCAGTTGATGAGCCGCGCCTCGATATCAACGGGTTTGAAGGCGCTGAGATCCTGCTCGAGTCCTACGGGTTTGACCACGGCCGTGCTGCCCACCGGGCGGAGATGGAGACGTTGCGCCGCCAGGCCCTGCTCTTCCTTCAAGAGGAGCTCCTGGGCCCTGATCTGGCGTTGCAGCTGCCGGACTGGCTCGCAGCCGAGACGGACGTTCGTCAGCTGATGCTGCTGGCCTCTCGCCGACCCACGGATGATCACCAGCATTGGGCGTGCGCGGTGCTGCGGGTGATGCACACGATTGTGCACTGCCACTCCTACTTCAACCAGCGGTTTGGGGACGAGATCCGGGAGCAGATCCTGCGACGCTTTGAGCCGCATGTGCGTGGCCATGGCGAGTCACTGCGACTTGGCGACGGGACCTTGGCCGTCCCGCTGACGCAGTTTGAGGTGAAGCACGTCAAACCGTGGCGCTCGGTGACGATGAAGCTCCTGCACAAGCCGGAGAACGTCGCTGCCGACATCTTTGACCGCATCGGCATTCGGTTTGTCACCAAGGAGCGGTTTGATGCGCTGCTGGTGATGCGCTACCTGCGCAGTCACTACGTGGTGTTGTTTGCCAACGTGAAGCCGTCACGCTCGCGCAATACGCTGATCGACCTGGACAAGCTCCGGGAGGATCAGGTGATGCTGGATCAGCTGCGGGCTTCCGGCCGGTTGACCAATGCGCAGTACCTCGCCGCGCTGCGCGAGTGTGTGCGGGAGATGCCGTACCCGGAGGAGCCGGCGCGCCTCTACAACCCGTTCAGCGCGGTCCAATACCACTCGATCCAATTCACCTGCCGGCAGCTGATCCGGATTGTTGAGCAAGATGCGACCATGCTCAGCGGGGCGTTTCCCGCAGTTGGGCGCGCGGCCGTCACCGGTGGCGAAGTCCGCTTCTTCTTCCCCTACGAGGTCCAGATCCTGGACCAGGCGTCGTGGGAGGTCAGTCGCTCAGGCCTGGCAGCGCACGAAGTGTACAAGAAGCGCCAACGCGCCGCAGTCCGGAAGCGGGTGCTCGGCCCGCTACTCCCACGCTGACAGGCTGGCCCAGGTGTCTGCGTAGCGCTGCCGGAACTCGTCGCGCTTGAGGGTGACGAGCACCGCGAAGGCGAGCACAAGTACGCCGGCGCCAAACAGAAAGACCATCCCAATGACACGGTCGCTCAGGCCGATGCGGAACAGGTTGTAGCCCACGTCCGCCACGAGGAAGAGCGCGCCCAGGTACAGGTACGCGCGGATGCGCAGCAGGATGCCCACAAGCATGCCCGCAGCCGCGAACCCGGCGACGGCCAGGACATCCCAGATGCCGTGAAACGCCACCACCTCGTACATCCCGGCAAAGTAGATGATGAGCGCGCCGGTCAGGTCGACGCCCAGGTTGATTGCGGGCGGCAGGTCTTTGCGGAACAGGGCGCCGAGGCCGAGGATGCTCAGGCCCACGGGGACGGCGTAGAACATTGGGTCGGTGACCCCCGTGTCGATCCAGATGGCCATCACACCGCAATTGGCCAGGAGGGTCGCCGGGAGACTCCACAGCTTGCGCCGGCTCTGCCACCCCATCATCGCGTACCACAGGCTCGCCGTGAGCCACAGGCTCGTGCGGACCTCGCCCTGCGCCACAAAAGATGCGCCCAGGGCCACCCAGGGAAGGGCCATGGCCACGTGTTGGGCGACGCGTGCGAGGAGGGCGCGGGCCTTTCGGTCTGCGGGCCCGCGCACCAGCCACGTGTGGACGCCCAGCAAGGCGAACGCCATCCCCAACAACACCCACGGGTCCATCCCGGCGGTCCCAAAATCCAGCGCGATGCGCACGTAGGCGTACAGCCAGAAGAACGCGCCGACGCCCACCCACGCCATCCAGGTCTTCAGGTGGCGCGTGGCCTCGCGGACCCAGACCAGGGTCATCAGCGCCAGGGACGCCGCGAACCCAAATCGCTCAAGTGACGTGCCGAGGTGTTCGGTCACCACGTCCAGGGCCAGCGGCGCCAGGGCCGCCAACAGCAGCCATGTTCCGGCGCGCCCCACTGCCACGTGCGCCGTGGGCTCACCCGTCGGGAGCGGCGCCGACGGCAGCGCGGCGCCAACGCGAATCATCACCGCGCCGATAACCGTCATGGACAGCGCCAGGACCGACAGGTACGGGACAATGGGGGCGTCGGCCGGTCCCACGAGCAGGGCGGTGGTCGCGTGGGCCGTGAAGGCCAGGTCGAGTCCGAAGAGCCACCACCACCGGCTGTGACCGGGCGCGCGCAGCGCAATCAAGCCGCGCGCCGCCGTGGTGACGCCCGCCGCGAAGACGGCTGCGGGCGGGTCCAGGATGAACAGGCCGATGGTTGCCAGCAAACCGTAGGCTGCCACGCCCGCGCCCAGCGATTGCGAAATGCGCGACGGCAGGCCGGGGAGCCAGGCCACCAGGCCCAGGAACAGCGCCACAATCGCCCACGCCTCGAAATGGCTGACCCACGGCACGAGGTTGGCCACGCCTGACCCCGTCGCCCCGAGCACGAGCATGGCCATGGCGGCGGCGATGACGCCAAACGGTCCCCTGCGCCGCGCGAAGAGCGCGGCGGCGGCGCAGTAGACGACCGGGGCGGCGATCAGCGATGCGGTGCCCCAGGGCCCGGCCAACCAGCCGCCGGTGGGCCACGCGCAGGCGTTGGCCCACGGAAGAATGGCCGCGGCGAGTGCGCCCAGCGTCAGCCACGCCGACCACGTGGTCTGTGCCGCGTCGCGGCGCAGGTAGTACAAGATGCCGTGGATGCCGACCAGGACGGCGGCCGCGGCGAGGAATGGCACGTAGCCACGGGCCGGCCACGGCAGGGCGACGAACAGCCCGGTCGCGACGGAGGCCGCGATGGCGGTCTGCGCTGCCGAGGCCCAGAACGCGCGTGTGGTGTCCGTCTGCGAGCGCCAGGCCTGCGCCAGCATGACGAGGGTCGCGACGGCACACAGGCCGGCCGCGGCCGCGGGGGACAGCTCGTGGCCAAGCCACCCAATCAGGACGAGCGGCACCGCCAGGGAGGCCGTGGTCAGGCCGATCTCTGCGTGGCCGCGCGCCCAGAGGCCCTGGTCGCTGTGGCGGGCACCGACGCACCAGAGGCCGAAGAGCCCCTTGAGGCCAGGCTCACGACCGTGCAGCGTCAGGCTCCCCGGTGCCAGGTAGACGAGCGCAGAAAGTCCCACGACTGCGATGGCGACGGGCTCCGCAGCAATGAGCGGCAACGCCGAACACGCGGTCACCACACCCGCGAGGAAACCGGCAAAGATCCACAGTGGGCTGCGATAGAGCGCTGCGAATGCGTAGAGGGTCGCGCTGTACATCAAGCCCACTACCCAGAGGTGTGGCGGCCCATCTGCCAGTGCACTCCAGTAGAGGACGCCCGCGACGGCCGGGGCGCAGACGATCGTGGCCGCGGGGAGCATCCCGGCGGCGGGGGACACCACAGCCCGCACGTGGCGCCAAAGACGGGCCGCCGCTCCGGCGCGCGCGGCGACCGCGAGTCCGGCCATGCTCGCCGCCGGAAGCAGCAGCCAGGACGCGCCCGCGATGGCGACGGCGCCGCCTTCCACGTCCATGTCCAGGGCGTGCACGACGACGGGGAAGGCCCAAAGCCACGACAGGAACGCCAACGCGCCGAGTCCCCGCTGGTCGCGCCGCAGCGCAGTCTGGGCAAAGAACGTCACGACGAGCAACGCGAGCAGCACCCGGGCCCAGTCCGCGATATGGGCCCAACACAGCAGCGCCTCGACCGCGGCCAGGGTGTACGCCGTGTACCGCAACGGCGCGGGCCAGACAGTCAGCGCCTTGCGCTCCCGCAGGAGCTGGGCGAGCTCGAACAGTGCGTACGCCAGCGCCATGACGCCGAGCACCGGCACCCACGGCGTGACGTGGAAGCCCAGCCAGCGGGGAATTCCCATGACAAAGACCGTGCCGCCCGTCACCGCGACCAGTGTCGCGACGTATGCCCACCACTGGCTGCGACGCTCCTGCGCACCTGCCGCCAGCACGGCGCCGAGTGCGAGGATTGCGCCCTCGGCCATCAGCCAAAGGGTCGCTGGGCGCCACCCGCGGAAATCCTGCACGGTCTCGCGCCAGAATGGGTCGGCGAGCCACAGAACGAGAAGGACTTGTGTGGCGCAGAGCGCTGCCTCGAGCAGAA